>JAPOOP010000536.1 GCA_026713385.1 Candidatus Poribacteria bacterium
AAAAATGTGATAGTCGTGGCAGGTCCAAACGGGTCCGGCAAAACAACATTCGCTCGTGAATATCTTCGCGATTCAGAGATTTCCGAATACATCAGTGCCGATGCCATCGCGGAAAGCTTGGTATCCGATCCTGCGGATTTGGACAGCGTTAAACTTCAAGCAGGACGGCTCTTTTTTGAAGAAATCCAACGCCTTATTGAAGCGGAGGAAGATTTTGTTGTAGAGGTAACGCTTGCGGGGAAAGGCTTTGCGCGGATCATTTCCCGATTGAAACGTGCTGGATACACAGTCTCGATCGTCTTCATTTTTCTGAAATCCGCTGAGACGTGTGTTGCACGGGTCCGAAATAGAGTGAGTGCGGGTGGGCACCATGTGCCAATGGAAGATGTTGTGCGTCGCTTTTATCGGAGCAAGCACAATTTTTGGCATATCTATAGAAATCTGGTGGATGAGTGGCACTTGTTCTACAATTCCGCTGAACATCCTCAGGAAGTTGCATCTGGTGAAAGGAATTATTTTACCGTAACAAATAACGATTTTTTTGAACTGTTCATGCGAGATATTCACAATGGAGGCACATAATGCGTCAAGACGAATTGAGCCTTGAAACCTATAAACAAGCACGTAAGTTCCTGCAAATTGCCAATCGCGCTGTTAAAAGAGCGCAAGAGGAAAACCGCAAGAAAGGGATTCCGAATGTGTATGATTTCAACGGGCATCTCTACTATGAACTCCCGAACGGCGAACTGACGAAGGAAGATCCATATCCGTTATCGAAAGAAACGGATTCAAAAGAGGAAAAATGTTAACTATCTGTTATGACCCGTACTCTGGCACATTAGGCAGATTCACGCGTGCCGAGATTTTTGACCTCGTCGCTGAGGCAGGTTATGAAGGCATCAACATCCCTGTAAATTCCGGTTTTCTCGGTGAACTCTCGACTGCGGAGATAGATGACGCAGTGAGTCTCACTGAAAAACATAACCTCGTTGCCCCAACGATCGGCTTCGGCAATCACATCCTGACAACCCCCTCTCGAAAAGAAGAGGCACTGCAGCACTTTGAGATTGTCCTCGAAGTCGCCCGTCGATTCGACGCTGAAGTTATCGGTGTGTGGGTGAACCGATCTGAAGGTGTATCACGCCAAGAATCTCTGGATGCGCTTGCCGATAGTCTGTCTCAGATGATACCCGCCTGCAATGAAAATGGAATGAAGATCGCGCTTGAGTTTGAGAAAGGATGTCCGCTTGACAACTATCGCGAAGGTGTGGAATTCGTTGAGGGAACAGGTTTGCAGGTCTATCTGACGTGTGACACGTATCATCTTTTTAACGATGGGGCTGAGCCACACACGGCGGCGCACGCGATGAAGGCGTGCCTCGGTGATGTGCATGTATCGGGGAGTAACCGCGGTGAACCGGGCGGTGGCGTTTTCGATTTTGCAACGTTTGCGCGAGGCTTGAAGGAGGTTGGTTTTTCAGGTCCGCTCGTTGTCCAGTACAAGATGGAAGATATAGCGAGTATTGCGCGCAGCTGCGAGTTTACCAAAAAGTTTCGATCGATGATACAAGCATAGAGAGGAGATTTCGGATGAGACGGATTGTCTTTTTAATTTTCGCCATTACCTTTATAATAGTTGGGCAGATTTATGGGCACGTGACAGAACACCCTCCAACAGAAACAGGGGATTTCCGGTTTGTTGCGCATCATGAAGCCTCTGACATGAAACTTATGAGTGGGCAGGGCGCGCTTAAGTTCAAGGTACTCTATATGCGCGACCATTTTCCGCCAGAAGTCGTCGCCGCGATTGACAAGGCGCACAGTGGGTTTGACGTAGACCGACGGGAAGGCAAAGGTGAAACCTATTTCGCACTACCCGGCGTCGGCATCATCCAAATCAGTGCAGACCTGAAAACCACGCGGTTGATCGACACGCCTCCTGCACTGAAAAAAGCCAATGTACACTACACAACCGTCTGGACGACATCTGCCGGGACACCTTACCTCTCTTTTCCCGCGAATGATGTCGGCAAAATTTTCACGACAACGATGGATGGAACCCTCGTTCATACATTGGAAGCACCGGACGCAATGACGGATTTCCAACATCAGGCGGTCAACACCTATTTCAGTGAAGGCGGTAAG
>JAPOOP010000538.1 GCA_026713385.1 Candidatus Poribacteria bacterium
GGTAGGTTTCGCTACGAGTATCAACACAACGGACCGGATGAGCAATACTACACACCCTATCACGCTCACAACATCTATCTACACATCGCCACAGAGCAAGGCATTCCTTCGCTTTTGCTGTTCTTGTGGATAGTGGCAATTATCTGTCGGCAAGTGTTCGTCATGCGGACGACGAATGATCTCTGGGAATGCGGAACCTTTATCGGGGCAAGCGGGTTTCTAATCTCGGCACTTGTTTATGGACTCGCGGATAACATTTTACACCAGCGTACAGTGTTGCTTTTCTGGTTTATTATCGGCATAATTTTTTTTACACAACAGGAAAGGCATAGCGACAGCCGCTATCTGTAGGAGCGAGTTCCCCGTTATTTCTATCCATCATTTGAAATTTGACACAGCATGAGGAATGAAAACACAAGCCTGCAACAATCGCGCAGGCGATCCTTGAGAAAAGCATGTCATAGTTCTAACTCACGTTACTTCTCTGCAAGGAAAATTAGAAAAATGAAAAAACGCCGGAATCCGGTTGACATATCATCTGTAACGACCTACCCACTTCAGAACCGTATCAATAAGGTCTCCGTCCGCGATTTTGCGACACTACCGGAATTGGAGATAGACCTATCCTCATTTTTAGCAAGTCTGCCAAATATCCTCAAGGGACAGGACTTTTTGGCACTCGTTGATGAT
Organism: Candidatus Poribacteria bacterium; assembly: GCA_026713385.1. Taxonomy (GTDB): domain Bacteria; phylum Poribacteria; class WGA-4E; order WGA-4E; family WGA-3G; genus WGA-3G. The sequence continues at coordinate 691 of JAPOOP010000538.1, forward strand.
ATCGTTACCGCTCATCAGAACAAGAAACCGGTCATCGTGATGATGGGAGGACACGTCATCAAATGCGGATTAAGTCCGATCTTAATTGACTTGGCAAAGCGTGGTGTAGTTACTGGGTTTGCCTTTAACGGTGCAAGTAGCATCCACGATTTCGAGATTGCTCTTATCGGAGAGACCTCAGAGGATGTCGCCGCCTATCTCCAGAATGGGCAGTTCGGGATGTGGGAGGAAACTGGTCGCTTGATGAACGCGGCAATTCAGCACGCCGCAGATACAGGTATCGGGATGGGTGAAGCACTGGGCAGACATCTAATTGAGATGGACGCTCCTTATAACGCGTATAGCCTTCTGGCTTCCGCTGGCATTCAATACGATGTTCCAATTACTGTGCATGTCGCTATCGGTACGGACATTATCCATCAGCATCCGTCTGCGAATGGTGCCGCTATTGGCGCAGCAAGTTTCACCGATTTCCGACTCCTAACGGCGTTAGTGAAGGATTTGGAAGGTGGTGGCGTTGTGTTGAATTTGGGTTCGGCAGTAATACTGCCTGAAGTTTTCCTGAAGGCATTGACAATCGCGCGGAACTTAGGGCATACAGTGTCTCAGTTCACCGCCGCCAACTTCGATATGAACCAACAATACCGCCCGGTAGAGAATGTCGTCAAACGTCCGACAGAGATGGGTGGTAAAGGGTATACGTTCACGGGACATCATGAGTTAATGATCCCACTTTTGGCGCAGGCGGTTTTGTCTCGGTTGTAGAGGGCGCGGTATATTTTTCTTAAGCGGTGTATTACTATTAAAAAGTTCCACCCAAAAGAAAAGCGCGCTATCAAGGCGCGCTTCTCAGAATACGCAATCGGTTCATTGTTAAATTTGGCGTGATGCTACAAAAAATACGATATATTATTCCTCATTTGAAAAACGCACCAGCGAACCATTTCTACGTCTTAATGTCCTTTTAATCTCCACCAATGATGCCTGCATAGCCCGCAATCTCGGTAGGGACGGGATATGTAAATAAATCCGCAGGAGTTTACCCCGTCTTATACTATCCATGTCTTCACAGCTTTCCAAAATTTTCTGATATATAGAATAATTCATATTAAATTTTCCCAATCTTTATGAGGTAAGCGTCCGTAAAACCGGTTATGACTTTTGCATAATAAGATCGCTGTAAGAAACAGCAATCGGCTCCACAGTATCCAAATGAAGTACGTCTTTAACGTGTTGATGCTCATCTATCGCTTCAGCTTCGGTTTGCCCCCGAAATACTGTCTCCAATTCGACAAATTGCCCTAAATCGGCAACCGTATCGAGGTGGATGCGAGTGTGATTGAACATCCAGATTTCTCGTTGTTTTTTTACAATTGTTTTGATCCCAAGTGCAACAGTTAGCAAACCTTTGATGGACACCGGATCGGCGATTTCACAGAGTTGGTATTGACTGTAGCGAGATCCATCTTGGTTCGGACGCTCATAATAAATGAGCCACCCTTCAGACCATCCGTTGACTTCGCGTAGTTTGAACCGAGGTTCGCACGCTCCTGATTTTGGAAGGTCTTTTACTTTCGTTACATGGAAATACGTATCAATTTGGTGTACAGTTTCATGCTGTATCGCATTTAAGTCAGCCAGTTTTGGATAGAGTCCGTCAAGCGACTGAGACTGTCCCTTGTATTCTAAATTTTTTGCCATTTTACTCAATTTCTCCGAAATCCTCATCAGACTGGAAACTATCGACACACGAGCGGTTGCAACGTTCTCCATGCGCTAACAGCCAGCAGACACGATGCCGTAATTTAAGCGAACTTATTAGACAAGTACGCAACTGCTCCGCATCAAAATCCCGTCCTAACAGGTAACTGTAACTACCGGCTCTCATTACCCGTTGCCCTTCATCATTATTCCGGACAATAGAGACGATTTTGACATGAGGTTGATACCTCTTGATATATTCAAAGAGCCTTCCTCGCCGCCGGCGGGTATAGTCGGCAATTACCATCCGATATTTGCGCAGTTTCAACAAACCGATGGCTTCCGAAGTCCGTTCTGGAATATCGCACCCATAGCCTTCGGAACGGAGAAGATTTCTCACCTTGTCGTGTAAATCGTCGTTCCGTGAAACGAGCATTACATCGCCTTCCAATTCGGAGATAGTGAAGTCCTCCTGAATATCAAGCGGGATGAGTGCCTCGTCTACTTGCCGGTCAAGACTCCTACGCACCTGCCGCATCCGATCATCTACGCGATCGAGTCTTTCATCTAAATCTGGGAGTGGCTTAAAAAATTTTTTCATTACAGATACTATCTGGGGAGTGTATGTTTAATTTTAACGCATCTTATGACATATATCAAGCGAATTTTTGTTGATAAAAACCGTGGAATCCTATAAAATCTCAATAACAGTTGTCAGTTATCGGCAGTCTGTCTTTCTTCTTACCAAAGATCGCAAGCCTGAAACGAAGTGGAAGGCGACTCTATGGAAATAACTGCCAATGCTCAAACCGACTTCATCGAACCGCAAGGAAAATTAAAAAGTGTCTATACCACAACTGCCCGTCCCATCACATTTCGATGCCGGTCAGGTAAACCAAGTCTGGCGGATTCCGTATCAGGAACGTCAACACGAGGCACAGGCATGGGCGCAGGAGCACGCAATTCTGCCTGCATTCGAGGATAGTTTTCGGACCTGTTTGCTGCTCGTTGATGTCCAAAATACATTCTGTATTCCCGACTTTGAACTTTTCGTCGGCGGCAGATCAGGAAATGGTGCGGTAGAAGATAACATCCGATTGTGTCAGTTTATTTATCGCAATCTACCACACATTACCAGAATCGCTTGCACGCTGGACACACATACAGCGATGCAGATATTCCACGAAGTTTTCTGGATTAACGACGCAGGTGAGCACCCGGCACCGTTACAAACCTTCATCACACCGGCAGATATTGAGGCCGGTAGATGGCACGTTAATCCTGCTGTTGTCAGCAGTCTAAATTTCCCGCCCCAAGTTACAGAATCCAATCAATACGCGTGGCTCAAGGCGTACGGCGAACACTACGTCAAGACGCTCACCGCAGATGGGAAATATCCGCTCGCAATATGGCCCTACCATGCAATGCTCGGCGGGATTGGGCATGCCGTTGTCTCTGCAGTTGAGGAAGCTTGCTTTTTTCACGCTATTGCTCGTAGTACCCAGATACATTATGAAATTAAAGGACAGAATCCGTTGACTGAAAACTATTCAGTCTTGCGTCCGGAAGTCCTCAGTGACCCCGATGGTAAACCAATTGACCAGAAAAATAGCGCCTTCCTTGAAATGCTGCTCGGATACGATCGGGTGATTATCGCTGGACAGGCAAAGAGCCACTGTGTCGCTTGGACCGTTAGCGATCTACTTACGGAAATTCAGCAAACGGATACTGAATTAGCCAAGAGGGTCTATCTCGTAGATGACTTGACTTCACCCGTTGTTGTGCCTGGAGTAGTGGACTTCACGGAACCAGCAGACGAAGCCTTCGCCAAAGTTTCGGATGCCGGGATGCACGTGGTGCAGTCAACAGAACCGATTGAGCGTTGGATTTAGACAAGCAGTCGCGAGGCACCATGCGCGACACCAGAACAAAATAGGAAGGAGACCCGCTATGGAAAATCGACAGACAGAATTAGGAACCTACATACGGCTATCCGGGATGATGTTTCTGCAGTTCGCTATATGGGGGGCGTGGGCAGTGCTCATTGCTGGGCACATGCAAAATCTTGGGTTTACCGGTAAACAGATTAGCTACGTCTTCGGCACGACTGCTATCGGTGCAATAATTTCCCCAATCGTTGCAGGATGGATTGCGGATCGACTCATGCCAGCACAAGTCTTTGCCGCGATCTCGCACCTCCTTGGCGGTGTCTGTCTGCTTTTCGCATGGAAGCAGACCAGCTTCCCGATGATGTGGGGGGCAATTTTCCTGCACGCCATTCTCTACATGCCGACAATCGCCTTGACGAACGCGATCGCTTTCCACCACATGGGGCAGTCAGATAAATTCGGAAACATACGGGTCTTCGGAACGCTCGGCTGGATCGCGATTAATTGGATATTAAGTCTGTATCTCCGATTTTGGGAAGGACAAGAGACAACACTTCCCCACGTCGGCGACTGCCTCCTCTTTGGAGCCGTCCTTTCATTCATTATGGGTGCCTACTGCTTCACATTGCCAAACACCCCGCCGAGCAAAGAGGCAAAAAATCCTTACGCTTTTCTTGAGGCATTTTCTCTCGTCTCAAACCGGAACTTCGCTGTTTTACTGATTATCTCCTTTGTCGTTGCTATTGAACTTCCATTCTATTACAACTTGACATACCTGTTTCTGACCGAGGCAGAGCACGGTGCCGGTTTAGCGGGGAGTAGTGCCAATTTAGCGATGAGTCTCGGTCAAGTCGCCGAGGTACTCCTGATGCTCCTCCTATTTCCGTGTCTACGGCGGTTTGGTATGCGGTTTACTATCTTTTTGGGCATCCTTGCATGGCCCGTTCGTTACGCTATCTTCGCCATTGGGGAACCCGTATGGTTGGTTATCGGTGCTCAGACATTGCACGGTATCTGCTATTCGTTCTTTTTCGTCGGTGGAATGATCGCTGTGGAACGGCTGAGTCCGCAAGATATTCGAGCGAGTTCTCAATCCCTACTCCTCTTTGTCACTAACGGGTTCGGGATGTTAGTAGGACATATTGTCAGCGGTCGTGTGCATGACTTCTTCGCTTACGCAGAAGGTGGGCACGCGTGGGCGAAAATTTTTATGGTGCCGATTGTCGTAACAGTCTTTGCTGCAATCGTTTTCATCCTGCTATTCAACGAGCAAAAATATCAGGCGGATGCAGAAGCAGTCGAACAAGACCTGCGAGCACATAATTGAGGTAATAGTTATGTCAACTCATAAAACCCTCGTTTTTCACCCGGCTGGTGGGAATGTATCAATTTCGGCGAGGCAGGATTGGTATATCATTGTTTCCGATGATGCTACCGCTGCTGAACGCTACGCTGCTGAAGAGTTCCAAAAATGGTTTAGCCAAGCAACTGGACTGACCTTATCACTGGATACACAACGTGATGACCCCGACGCTAATCGTGGGAAAATCATCATCAGTGGGTCAACTGATCTGGGCGATGAGGATATCGAAATCATCGTTGAAGATGGACAGATTCAAATTAACGGCGGTAGACCGCGTGGAACGCTTTACGCCGTGTACCAATTCCTTGAGGAACTCGTCGATATCCGATTTTTAACCGCTGGGCATACTCATGTCTCCGATGCATCTGCACTCGAAATCCCATCTGGTCGTTATACTTACGCTCCCCCTTTTTCGTTCCGATGGAGTTATTACCGAGAGAACTCAGAAGTCCCGGAATTCGCCGCTAAACGGAAAGTCAATACCGTCACGGATACAGAAAACCTTGGTGGGAAAACCCAACAGCAGCTTATCAACCATTCGTTTCACGCGTTAGTGCCTTACGGCGCGTACGGCGAAAGTCATCCTGAGTATTATGCCCTCGTAGATGGAAAGCGGGATACAGATACACACGGCGGCGGACCGCAGTTATGCGTAACGAATCCTGAAGTTATCGAAATTGCTGCGGAATCCGCAATTCAGCAGCTTACAGAGCGTCCAGAAGCCACCAATATCAGTGTGAGTCAAGCCGATACGGCGGCATACTGTCGGTGTGAACCGTGCGAGGCACTCAATGAAGCAGAAGGCTCACCCATGGGATCACAATTGACATTCGTCAATGCTGTTGCAGAACGTATTGAGAAAGGGCATCCGCATGTCAAGATCGGTACATTGGCGTATTGGTATACACGCAAACCACCGAAGACAGTGACACCGCGGCACAACGTGCAAATTCAGCTCTGTAGCATCGAATGTTGCACCCTTCACGCCATTGACAATCCAGACTGCGAACAGAATCAAGCCTTCTGTCAAGATACCATTGAGTGGGGAAGAATCTGTAACGACATCTGGATCTGGAATTACAATACCAATTTCCGCGCCTACGATTTGCCGTTCCCGAATCTGCAGAGTATTGCTCCCAATGTCCGTTATTTCTTGCGCAACAACGCCAAGGGGATTTTCATGCAGGCAAACGGCAATGGGTTAACAGGCGAATTTTCCGATCTACGGAATTACCTAATCTCGCACCTCATCTGGAACCCACATCTTGACGCGAACGCGCTTTTAACCGAATTTGTGAATCTCCACTACGAAGCCGCGGCACCTCCAATTTTGGAGTATATCACCTACCTTCACGACAACGTTGAGGCGAGAAGTCTTCACCCACGGTGTTTCCCGACCCCAGAAGACGTCGGCTTAGACGCAGAAAGCACACAGACTATCTTTGACTATTTCCAACAAGCGTTAGCACTGGTTTCCGAGAAGCCAGAAATCCGGGCGCGTGTGGAGAAAGCCTCTATCCCCGCCTACAAGGCAAGGATCGTTGCCGGTGACGAGATGCCAGCTCGGAAACGGCAGACGCTGATTGATGAATATATCACGTTGTGCGAACGCTACAACATGTCGCATGCCGCAGAAACGCAAACAGCAGAAGCATATTTCGAGGAACTCCGCAGCCAATAATATCGTTTTATCAGACTACTTCGCAGCGAGAACCTTCCATCCCCTGCTGATTGCTGACCGCTGATTGCCGACTACTATTAAAAATATGTTTGATTTCCGAACCCCACTCTTCCTGATCTTACTCGTTGCGATTCCTGTGTTAATCTTTGTGCAGCGGAGAGCACGCCTTAGCACGGCGAAGTGGCGAAAGCGCGTAACCTTCTTCCTTAGGGGTGGCGCACTTCTATGTGCAATCCTCGCCTTAGCCAATCTGCACCGGACGCACAAGGAACAACGTCTCGCTGTCGTTTTCCTAATTGATGCTTCCGAAAGCATCCAACCCACACAATACGAAGAGGTATCTAAACAGATAAACGCCGCTGTCTCAAAATTGAAACCAACTGACAAATTCGGCATTATCAGTTTTGCAAGGAAAACCGGGGTCCTACTGGAAATCCGCCAGAAACAAAATCAACCAACGGAAATCGCGTCTATAGTGACCTCGGAAACACTCGCAGAGCGAACGATCCGGCGAGATGGCACCGATGTGCTTACCGCACTCAAGCGAACAATCGCCTTATTACCAGACAATTACCATCGACGGATAGTCCTATTTAGCGATGGAATCCACAACGCTGGCGGAATATCCCTCAAAGATTTCCTTCCATTGCTCTCGGCAAGCAATGTTGAGATATTAACGACACCTCTCGGTACTGTTAACGATGCAGTTCGCGTCGTGCAACTGCAGATGCCGTCTCAAGTTCGCAAAGGACAAAGTTTTGAGATGGGGGCAGTGATTGAAACCGATGGTAGTATCCCCACGTTAACCGCCACCCTCTATCATAATGACAGGTCAACTGACGAATTTGAATGGATATTGCCAAGCGGTATACACCGCCTTTCCTTAACCCCTGAACCTAAACAGTTTTTAGAAGAAGGAAACCATAGATATACGCTGAAGCTAAACGTAACCGACGAAATCCCCGAGAATAATCAGGGACATGGGGTTGTGACAATTCAGGATAAACCACACGCCCTATACGTAGAAGGAGATATGGCATACACTGCGGCACTGGAAACTGTCCTTGAGGATAACGGCTTCGTCGTCGAGGTAATATCCCTTACAGAGATGCCAGCGGAGTTAGTGGAACTCCAACGCAGCCAGGTACTAATTCTGAGCAACGTTTCTGCAGAGACGCTTTCATCTGAGCAGTTGCAAAGCATTGAGAATTATGTCCGAGACCTCGGACACGGATTAGTGGTGATTGGTGGCGAACACGCATTCGGGCCCGGAGGCTATACCGATACAGCATTGGAACGCGCATTACCCGTGGAAATAATACCACGTGAACGCAAAGATGCTGTCGCAATTGTTTTTGTGCTTGATACATCGGGGAGTATGGCAAACTACGTCGAGACGCGTCAGAAAATTGGACTCGCAATTGAAGGGGTTCGTGCCGGCATCCGCAATCTTGATGAGGAAGATGAAGCCGGAATTATCGGTTTCAACATAGATGTTCACACTATCTCTGATCTTACATCGGATCACGATGCACTCCGCCAAACCGTAAGTCGGCTTAGACCAACAGGCGGCACTACGAAGATGAAAGATGCTACGAAACGAGCATACGAGATGCTCAAATCAAACGACGCGAAACGGAAGCACATCGTTCTCTTATCAGACGGTAAATCTGATGGTGATACGTCCGCTTTTCTTGGTTTAGCCGAACAGATTGCTAAAGCACAGATCGGCATTACAACAATCGCGATAGGCGACGCGAACAAGGAACTTCTCACGCAGTTCGCAGAGAGCGGTGATGGGCGTGCGGTGTTTGTGGAAAACGTTCAACAATTGCCAGCGATTTTAACGGAAGCCGTCCGAGAAACGCAGCGTTACATCGTTCAAGAAACCTTTCAGCCCGTTATTGCTACGACAACTGAATCAATTGTGGCAAGTATCGGCACGCCACCACCACTCCATGGATATGTCGCGACAACAGAAAAAGAGACTGCACAGGTGTTCATCCAATCGCATAAAGACGAACCGATCCTCGCTGGTTGGAATTTCGGCTTGGGAAAAGCGATCGCGTGGACATCAGATGTTAAACCAGCGTGGGCAAAATCGTGGATTCCGTGGCATAACTTCGGAAAATTTTGGGGACAGGTTATCAATTGGACGCTACCCGCGGTAGACGCAGGTTCTGATTTCGATCTCAGGGTGTCTATGCACCACGGCGTGGCGGAGGTCAATATTGATACACGAACCTCATCAGAAGCGTCTTATAAGGTACACGTCGTAGATCCAGATCGCGCAAGCGAAATCGTTGAAATTCAGCAGGTTACACCGACACGTTACAGCGGCACATTTCAGATGCAGGACAGTGGGTCCTATATCGTTACAGCCGAGCGTGAAGGCGATACGCGTAGAAGCGTCGAGACCCTATCGCTCCCTTATCCGGCAGAATACGCCGAGTTTCAGGTCGATACTGCCTCGCTAAAGATGCTCGCGGTTGGCACCGCTGGTATTCACGAACCTACACCCACACAGATAGCGGCACCCGCAGGGATGCCAATCGAAAGACAGGTTTCACTCGCACAAGCACTATTGGTTGTCGCCGCCATTTTGTTTGTGTTAGAGATGATCCTCCGACGTTTCAGCATAACGCACCGTCTTGTAGGAGCGATCTCCGAATCGCGAC
>JAPOOP010000539.1 GCA_026713385.1 Candidatus Poribacteria bacterium
ATAAATGCTTTAAACGCGTCGCCCAAACAGAATGGATTTCAAATCGGATTTCACCATCTGTTTTAAAACTAAAACCCTTCTCACCGGTGTTCACCTGAATGTATGCTCTTATTTGACGTTCTGCTCTTGTATCAATATAATTACGGGTGATTCCGCGTGCCAGAAAGGCATCAATAAGCAGGTCACCGCTGAAATCCATGAATACTGCATCCCGAACGTTATAGAGCAATTTCGGGATGTTAAGCATCTCGCTCAACTCCTTAAACGGCTGAACGGATGTATCATAGACCCACCCCGGATAAGGGTTGCCATCAATAAAGATTTCCATACGTCCATCGCCTGTTACATCTGTCATCTGCGCCAATGCTGTATCTTTGTCGATTTGGAAACCCGCTATCGCATTCACGTTCGCGAAACCGTGGGGGGTCTGCTGAAAAATAGCGGAAGTGACAAGGCTCCCTGCGGGGTCTGGTCGGACTCTACCAGTGACGAGCAGATCAAGTCGTCCGTCCCCATTCCAGTCAAACCAAAGCGGCGCGCGTCCTCGAAGCAATGGAAGTGATATGCCGAATTCCGCTGCTTTCTCCACGAGCACCCCATTTTCATTCACATAGAAATGATTATTATTTTTCGGATTCGTCGGATTGGTTCCGCCGCCGCCGCCTGACAACACAATTAGATCCTGATCACCATCGTTATCAAAATCTGCCCAAGCAACGCCGTGTGTGTCCGCATGCGGATTCGCATCCCAAACTTCGTCAATAATGTCCGTGAAAGTCCCATCACCGTTGTTGCGATAGAGGCTGGGTTTGTGCTTATGGTTGGTAGCCCATAAATCGAGGTAACCATCGCCATCAAAGTCTCCCCAAGCGTTGCCCCAACTTTCACCGATGCGTGTAATTCCCGCTTGTTGTGATACCTCCTCAAACCGAATATTACCTGACGCAGCGGGCAGAAAACCCAAAAACAACAATAGGACTAAAATTCGCATTTTTCCCCCAATACTGCCCTACTTTACAAGTGTCCTTAAAAGCTCAAAGCAGCGAAAGTTTCAAAACGTTTCCTGTAATTTTAGCAAAATCCCATTCTCTGTCAAGTAGAATATAGAAAAACAGAAAAACTTCAGTAGATTGTTACTTCCGTATGACGAGTCTACGTATTGCTGTGTAATCTCCAGCAATCAACTGATAGAAATATACACCACTTGCCAGTCTTTCGCCTACATCGTTGCGGCCATCCCAGTAAGCAGCACTATCTTTGCGGAGATAGAAACCGCTGTTCTGGAAACCGAGATCCAAAGTCCGCACCAGATGTCCGACTGAACTGTAGATACGTATCTGAACGTTTGCATCTTCTGATAACTGGTACGGCAGCCATGTTTCTGGGTTGAAGGGATTTGGATAGTTCGCCAGCAGTGCGGTTACTTCCGGCAGTGTCTCTACAGCATTAAGGACTGCCAAGAAATGCTCCAACACAATAATCCCCTTTTGCGTCTGCAGCTTTTGTGTATCAAACTGCTTAGCGAGTTGGATCCACTCTGTGAGATCCTCAGCGGTGAGGCTGGAGACCTCGGTTGGATTCTCCCGGAGCATAGGAGCAGCGGCAGCTGGACTTAGACCCGCAGCAATAAGAACCAAGTCACTTATATTAACAACGCCATCATCGTTGACATCCGGATGAATGCCAGATTGAGCAAGCGTCGCAAGATCCGCTCCTTGAAAGTGGGAGGCAACTAAAACGAGGTCTATGATATTTACAACACCATCGCGGTTAACATCCTCGGACTTGACGGAGAGTGCTGTTTGATAGCTGATATCATACTCCACGAGGTTCTCTATTAATCCAGCGATCGCGGAGAAATCCAATATATGGTTGCTGCGAAGAACCAATCTTGTTAACTTCGTTAAATTCTTGAGGGGAGACACATCCGATATCCGATTTTCTTGAAGTCTCAGATTTGTGAGGTTTGTTAAACCTTTGAGGGGAGACACATCTGACAACTGGTTGCCGTGAAGATCTATGAATTTCAGATTTGTCAAATCTTTGAGGGGAGACACATCCGACAACTGGTTATCGTTAAGATTCAAGAATTTCAGATTTGTCAAATCTTTGAGAGGAGACACATCTGACAACTGGTTATCGTCAAGCGCTAAGTTTGTCAGATTTGTCAAAGTTTTGAGGGGAGACACATCCGATATTCGGTTTGCATCAAGATTTAGGAATGTTAAGTTTGTCAAAGTTTTGAGGGGAGACACATCCGATATCCCGTTGTACCCAAGATGCAAATAGGTCAGTTTTGTCAAATCTTTGAGTGGGGACACATCTACTATCCTATTACCTCTAAGAGAGAGCCAGGTCAGTTTTGTCAAACCCTTAAGTGGTGACACATCCGATATGCCTCGGTTCCGGTGAAGATCTAGCACTGTTAGATTTATCAAATCTTGGAGTGGTGACACATCCGATATCCGGTTGAGACCAAGATACACCCCTGTCAGATTGATAGCAAACTCAAGGCCGGTTAAATCAAGGACACCGGATTCAGAAGCATCCAGTACCTCTAAACCTGCCATTTCCGCCCGAGTGATGCCGGCATCGGCTTCTTTGCCCAACGCCGACTCAAGAGCAGCGCGGAGGTTGGAGTCCGGAATATGAATAGTCTGTGCGACACCTATCTGGGGCAGAGCCAAAAAGAGCAGTCCCGCGGTGAGAATCAGACTAACAAGATGAACCAGTCTCTGATTTTGGCTTGAGGATTGTGCGTACATCAACCCAATATCTTCAAAAAACTTCAAAAGCTTATACTCCCTATTCAGATTAACAGACATCCTCGGGGTGAAAACGGGTAAACAGCACTCGGACCCCCACTCGTAAGTTTGTTCAGGATACATATCACGATGTGTGCAAATATGAAAAGCGGGACCTACCTTATTTTCATTGTCCGGAGATATTGGAGAATTAGGCACCCCGGCGTAACTTGGTATTATTTTTGGATGAGCATCTTGCCGGTAGCCGTGTAATCGCCAGCAATCAGCGTATAGAAATAGACACCACTCGCGACTGATTCTCCCAACGCATTTCGACCGTCCCAATACGCAGCCTGGGATTTACGTTGGTATACACCTGCTGGTAAGTACCCCAACTCTAACATCCGAACAAGCTTCCCATCTACAGAATGGATCGAGACACTTACGGATGCGGGTTTTGCTAATTGATACGGTATCCAGGTCTCAGGGTTGAATGGATTTGGATAGTTCGCCAGCAGTGCGGTTACTTCCGGCAGTGCTTCTACGGCATTAAGGGCTGCCAAGAAATGCTCCAACACAATAATCCCCTTTTGCGTCTGCAGCTTTTGTGTATCAAGCTGCTTGGCAAGTTGGATCCACTCTGTGAGATCCTCAGCAGTGAGTCTGGAGACCTCCATTGGATTCTCCCGGAGCATAGGAGCAGCGGCAGCTGGACTTAGACCCGCAGCAATAAGAACCAAGTCACTTATATTAACAACGCCATCATCGTTGACATCCGGATGAATGCCAGATTGGGCAAGCGTCGCAAGATCCGCTCCTTGGAAGTGGGAGGCAACTAAAACGAGGTCTATTATATTTACAACACCATCGCGGTTAACATCCTCGGACTTGACGGAGAGTGCTGTTTGATCGCTGGTATCATATACGACCAGATTCTCAACCAATCCGGCGACCGGTGAAAAATCTGTGATATGGTTGCTGCTAAGGTTTAAGACTGTCAGGTTGACTAAATCTTTGAGAGGTGTCACATCCGATATTTGGTTATCGTGAAGGTCGAGTTGTGTAAGGTTTATCAAGCCTTTGAGGGGCATTATATCCGATACCCGATTGCCATTAAGATCCAGCACCGTCAGATTTGTAAACGCTGCGAGTGGCGTTATATCCGATATTTTATTGTCATCCAAATCCAGGTCCATTAGATCTATCATAGCGTTAAGCGGTGATATATCCGATATCTCGTTATCGTGAAGATCCAGCAACGTGAGTTGCGTCATATCCTTGAGAGGCGATATATCTAATATCTGATTGTCATCCAAATCCAACTCTGTTAGGTTTATCATATTTGTGAGTGGGGAGACATCCGATATTTGATTGCCATTAAGATCTAAGTATGTGAGTTTCGTCATACCTTTGAGAGGAGACAGATCAAATATCTGATTGTCATCAAGATCTAGCCACTCCATGCGGGTCATATCTTTGAGAGGCGATATATCTGATATCTGAAGGTCATCAAGATCCAAGAACGTAAGTTTCGTCATATCTTTGAGCGGAGACACGTCTGATATGGGATTGTCGTCAAGATCAAGGTATGTGAGATTTATCAAATTTTTGAGGGGAGACAGATCCGAGATCACATTGTCTGAAGCATCCAGTTCTGTGAGGTTTACTAAATCCTTGAGTGGTGCCAGATCGGATACCTGATTGCTATCGAAATCCAGGTATGTGAGGTTTGTCAAATTTTTGAGGGGAGACAGATCGGATATCTGATGCGCCTCAACATCCAAGAATTCCAAGTTTGTTAAATCTTCAAACGCAGACACATCCGATATCCAATTGTAGGCAACATGCAGGTATGTGAGGTTTGTCAAATCCTTAAGCGGGGACATGTCTGATACTCGGTTACCTCTCAGAGAGAGCCATGTGAGGTTTGTCAAATCTTTGAGTGGGGACACATCCGTGATTCTCTGGTTCCGATGAAGATCCAGATGTGTAAGTTCCGTCAAATGCTCGAGAGGTGATATATCCGAGATCGCGTTGAGACCAAGATGTAGTTCTTTCAGATTGGTAGCAAACTCAAGACCGGTTAGATCGCGAATGACAGATTCAAATGCATCAAGGGCTTCCAAACTCGCCATCTCTGCCTGAGTAAGGTCTTCACCTGCCTTTTTCTCCAAGGCCACCTCAAGAGCAGCGCGGAGGTTGGGGTCCGGAATATGAATAGTCTGTGCGACACCTATCTGGGGCAGAGCCAAAAAGAGTACACACGTGGTAAAAATCAGACCGACGACATAGACGAGTCCCAGGCTTTGGATTGAGACCGGTGGGCAAACGGATTTGGCATATATGAAAGGTTTCAAGATATTTATACTCCTTTATTTTATCGTGGGCTATAGAATTCCCCAAACATTTGAATAGTTTCACAAAGTTTGGAGCGGTTGGATGAAGATTAAGAATTTAATCCAGTAAGGTAGGAGGGATTTGTAACCTTGCCTTACCAAAATATTTATTTAACCTTCATGAAACCGCTCTTTATATCCGATAGGACTTACGCAAAGAACGATAAATCGTCCCTACGATCTCACGAGGATCATTCGTTATTTATCAGGCTAATTTACCGCGTTTTCCGCCCCAGGGGTCGCCTCTACCACTTGGAAGTTGCCGGTGCCATTCGGCCAGCGTCCGAAGGCAACGTCTGTCCCCTGTTCGCCAAAAGGGATGCTGTCCAATACCTGATTGTCTCGTGCATCGGTATCTACAAGCATCGCGGTTTCACCATCTTTAGACAGCTTAAAGTTGGCATGCAGCCCTTCCGAGGCATCTTCATCATCATCTAACCATACAACTAAGTACCCATTTGCTGGGATTTCCGTGTTTTCAGGAAACGCCCATTTCGTGGGTTCGTCTTCTTTGTCAGAAAGATACATTCCAGTGAGTAGGACAGGATTATCGGTGAGGTTGTGTAACTCAAGCCAATCGTCGTAGTCGCCTTGTGGGTCAGCGAAGGTATTGTCATTGTCTGCCATCAGTTCGTTAATAACGACAGAGGGTCCTGTTACAGATGGATCGTCCGTATCTGTCATATTCGTCATGTCACTGGGATCCATCGCGGCCTCATTCGGCAAAACCGGGCTTACCATTTGCTGGGCACGTTCACAGGATACAAAGGCGACACATCCAATTAAAATAACGATTAGAAATATTTGAAATTTTGGCATTATTGATGCTCCTCATTCTTATATTAGAACTTACACAAAGAAGCGCCTAAGTCCTAAATGGATAAAAAAATAGCCCGCAGCGCGCTTGTCTGCCTCAGACAGCGAACTTGCGGGCACAAAGATAGCCTAAAGGTTAAAACAGCGAATCCCGAATCGGAATTTCCGCTCAACACCTCGATTAAATTACGAAGCAATATACTTAATATATGATAATATAGGGGGGGGTGGAATCGCTTTGCTAACTGGTTCTACAGCAAACGTCATTGGCGACCAAAACCACGGTATGTGCACAGCATCGCCACGCACATCATGAATTTGATACATACGGAAAATTGTGTCCACGATGTTACCGTCAATATGTCCGTTTCGTATCATTGTCCTCTTACCCTCGGCTGCTGAAGCGGTAGGGAATACGTTTCTGGATTTCCAGGGCTTTATTGCGATATTCCGATTTCGGAATATCCATCACAACGAGTAGATCGACATCTGAATCCTCGGTCGGCGTGCCGTAGGCATAGGAGCCGAAGCGGATCACTTGTAGCGGTGCGAATTTCTGCACGATGTCGTTAGTTACGGCTTGAATATCTTCCCGGGCAACCATACCTACTTCTCCATTATAGAATCCATGTTAGATTTTAGCACAAATTCGGATACGGAGTCAAGCGATTTTTTGGATTTTCTGAATATTTGTGCAAGATTGGAAACAGACACCGTTTACAGCACAGATGAAGGCAGCGTGTTGTAGAAAAGGGTTGTTCGGGGACCTTAGGGTGGGATGAGGGGTCGAGAACTACCTTCTGCCCGTAAACTCGATGGATCCACGAGGATACTTATAGAAATTGCTGGTAAACCTTCATAATCCTTTCATAGTGGATGTCGGCATTAAACTCTGTCTCCATCTTGTGGCGCCCCATGCGCCCCATCTCTACTGCTTCGTTTCTATGTTCAGACATCCACAATAAACGCTCTCGAAGTGCCTCTCGCCCACCCGATGGAACGAGAAACCCATCAACACCGTCTACAATGAGTTCTGGAATCCCACCTATATTCGCACCGATGACCGGTTTGCCGTAAGCATAGGATTCTAAAACAGACATCGGACAGTTTTCATACCACTCCGACGGCAAGACCGTACAGATGCTATTCAGAATCAGTTCTCGGAGCTCATCGCCCTGCTTAAAACCGAGGAGATGAATATGATCACATTCGTTCTCTTCAACGATGCGCTGAATTTCAGGCATTGCCTCACCATCACCGACGATATAGATCGGGACCTGTTTGAGCGGTGCTGCCGCTTTTATCAATGTCAAAATTCCCTTGCTCCGATGCAACCGCCCGAAATAGAGGATATAGTTTCCTATTTTGAAATTCGGTGTGATGTCAGAGACATCAACAAAGTTATGAACGGTTGAGATTTTGTCTTCTGGGATGCCGTGCGAGATCATCTTCTTCCGAAGGAAATGAGAGACGGAAATGAAATGGTCGAATTTCTTAACAGCCCCGAGCATGCGTGATACATAAGACTCCGTAACACTCAACGCAGTGCGTGCAAGTGAACCTCTGTTGCACCGTTTCGGGAGGGCGCGCCAAAAGTGTTTACCTTCACACGCCTCACAAATCTCATCGTTTGAGAGATGGCTATAAACCGGGCAGGTCAGCTTATACTCGTGCAGTGTCTGGATGAGCGGAATTCCGTCTTTTTTCAGTACTTCCAAGATTGAAGCCGTGAGTTTACCGTAGTAGATATGGAAATGCGCGAGGTCGATATCTGTATTTTTCAACAACCGTTGGATTGATTTAACGGCATCGTGTGAATATAAAAAACGGAGTAAGTCGCTCGTCTTCGGACGCTCAAAATCCGCCCCGCGTGGGAAATAGTGTTCCCACTCAGACGGTTCGTTATTAGGGTCTGCCGCTGTAAACGGAATGACGCTGTGTCCGTGTTTTTGCAACAACTCAGCGATAGAAAAGAAGTAGCGATCAGAACCGCCACGAACATAGTGATTTTGTGAAACGTTCAGAACTTTTAATTTATTGCTCCTGGGCTGCTGCGTCCGTTTTAACCCTCCACTCGTGCTTTGCTGTCCTGTATCGGAGTCGAGTAGAGGGTTAACTTGCAGGTTTCTGGTTAGATCATGACCGGAACTGAGGATCGGTTGGTTTTTCATTTTTTCACCCTCCTGCTATAGATCGGCGAGAAGTGCTGGATATGGAAAGCCTGCATCAGCGATCCGCGCATCCGCGAACGGTTTATAATAGACTGTGCCTATCTGTTTGGTAGTCAGCACCGGATCAGCAGCATCTACAATAACATTCGCTATCTTGATAGTGTCTGAATTTCCCCACCAATTATTGGTTACCACCAAGTCAAATTTTACATTCAAACGGAGTGCGAAGATATTCGCGTTCAGATTGTTGTTTTGAATAATAGATTGGACATTTTCACAGAAGATACCGGTCTCGTTTTTGGTGATATTGTTTTTTTCAATCTTCGGACGCGTTTGGCGTCCGATAGTGCTGATTCCGATATGATTGTCAAGGATATCGTTGTGTTGAATACGAGCGTCGCTCCCGTCGAGAGCGATGGCGGTTTTATTTAGACGAAGGGTGCATTCCGTAACAGTTGGCGATGTCGTCTTGATGTCAAGAGCAACTGTGGCATGCTCTATAACCGCCCCTCTGACAAAACTCTCTAAACCGTGTGTGTGGTCAAAGACGATACCAATCCAATCGCCGGGGTTAGGTCCAACATTGTCCGATGTGAGATGCACAAGTCGAGTCACTGGGTCTTGATTTAAAGGTGTTCCGATCTTTAGAATGCCTCTCACCGTGAGAAGGGCATCCCTTCCAAATTTAACAGTCGTGCCGGGTGGAACGCTGAGGGTTATATCTTTTGGAATCTCCACTGTCCCCTGTACAATATACGTTTTTTCGGGGTCCCACGTTTCATTCTCAGTAAGCCGATGATCTTTAAGAACAACTTCGGCGTTATCTTCAGGTGACACGGGATTCGGGGTTTCTTGCGTCGTACAGCCTATACCCACGGCTAAACCCAGGCAGAAAATTAACAGGTAGTATATTAATCGAATTTTCATTTTTTTATGTGCGGTTGCAGTAAAGTCCCTATTTTGTAGGGTTCGTTGCAGTTTGCGGAGATTTTCATCAAAAAAATTTGGATGCGAAGGTTGATCTTAGCCACAATACTTTAGAGTCTTGGATCAACCGCCTCACTTTCGAGTGCCAGAATCCCGAAAACGCATTCATGAACGCGAGACAACGGTTCACGACGAACAAATCGCTCAAGTGCCTCAACACCTAATGCAAACTCTCTAAGTGCCAAGGAACGTTTGTGAGAGAGTCCGCGAGTACGGAGACGCTTTAAGTTTTGAGGTAATGTATATTCAGGTCCATAGATTATCCGCAAATATTCGC
>JAPOOP010000541.1 GCA_026713385.1 Candidatus Poribacteria bacterium
AGTCTCGCCGCAACGGCAGGCTCAGCACTCACGTTAGATAAAGCAACAGAGGACCAATTTAACGCGATTGTCTACGCCGAACGTCAACCGAGTCAATGGATGTCTGGAAGTAGTTGGTTCCATCGCACTGAGGACTTCCCAAAAGCGCACAATGAAAAGAAAGAAGGCGAAATGGTCTATTTAGCCTTCACTTATGAAGATAAGGGTGGAACTTACAAGATTACGGGATACCGCAACGGTGAGAGTCTCGGTAGTTATGAAAAAGGCGAGATCAAAACCTGGCCCACAGGTGATGCCGAAATCATTTGGGGAAAACGGCATACGAATGGACTGGACGGTCCCGGAGACCTGAACGCACACATTGAAGAATCCCGAATTTACGCCGTCGCGTTGACAGCAGATGAAGTTAAAGAAATGGAAATCGGGACGCTCGATGTTGTACCCCAAGGGAAGCTCGCGACACAGTGGGCAAAGCTGAAACGGAAATAGATCCTTCTTATTAATTGTAGGGCGAAACCCAAGTGGATTCGCCCTATTACAGATTAGGTTAACGGGTAGTTTCTGACCGTGGTGAACGTTATGAAAAGCCGACTCGCACTCCTTCTGATGTGCATCAGTATCTATACCGTTCCGCTTGCAACTGCCGAAGAGCACGTTTGGACATTTGATGATGATGCCCACGATTGGGCACCGGCGAACGGCAGTTGGGAAGTCCAAGAAGGCATCTATAAACAAACAATGCGCTGGGGTAAAGCACAGAAGGCATTCGTTGATGGAGCAGAATGGGCAGACCACACGCTGGAAGCAAAGGTCCGTGTTGATGACGGACACTGGGGGGGTATTGTCTTCCGGGCGCAAAATGAATTTGAGTACTATGTGTACCTTATCTGCCCGAAAGAGAACAAATCTGAGTTGTGGCGGCACAAGCGTAGCACCGCCTTTAAAGACGGATTTGAAGGACGCGATGAAATTGAACACGATATCGAACCTATCGGGCTTACGATTACGCGTAATGCGTGGTTCACACTCCGCGTCGTCGTTGAAGGCAGTCGCATCGCAGTTGCTATTAACGATATAGAACAAGGTGTCTTTTTTGATGACATGTATCCTGTTGGGAAAGTTGGTGTCTGGACGTGGGATACACAAGCCAGTTTCGATGATGTCAGTGTAGAGGGCTCCACGGTTGCCTCTCTTACGGCAATTAAACCCAGAGGGAAGCTCGCTGTGTCATGGGCAGCCTTGAAAAGAAAATAAACTTACGCGTTTCAGTAAGCAAATGAACGTCCCTAACCTGAGTACAACATAAGATTTAACCGTTAGCAGAGTGTTACACTTTTGCTATTTTATTTTTTTTACCGTCGAAAGCCACATAAAAAACGTCTACAACCCCTTACAGTTATTAGGTTTTGTGTTGATAACCAGTGTATCCCTAATGTTACACTGGTGTAACATTTTTTAAAGAAAACTCTCATTATCTTAACGCGTTTTTCAGGCGCACACAGGAGGAATTTCATGGCAGATGTAGGAAGTGCTGCACCGAATTTTACACTTACAGGTGCAGTTAACCAAGAAGATGTTGAAGTTTCATTGAGCGACTACGCAGGCAAAAATTTAGTGGTTCTTTTTTATCCACTCGCTTTTTCCCCGGTCTGTGCTGAACAGGTACCGGATTTCAACGAAAGTTTGTCAGCCATCCAAGCGAAAAATGCTGAAGTCATCGCAATCAATCGCGATTCAACGTTTGCCCATAAGGCATGGAGTGAGGTGCTGGGTGGTGTCGATTTTCCGCTTCTCGCAGATATGAACCTTGCCATTTCTAAAGAGTTCGGTATGGCAATCGAAGATGTCGGTATTACCACGCGTGGTGTCTTCATCATTGATGCATCTGGAAATGTTGCCTTCAAACACGTTGAAGCGGCACCGCCGGACAATACGCTGTCAGCTGAGCAAGTTCTGGGTGAGTTGGACAAATTACAATAGGTATTCCGGCGTAACCGGGACCGTACGCACGGTCGGCGTACCTCGACTATACGGAAAAGCGGGCATCTGGCGAAACTTGCAAACCCCGATTCTCTACCGTGCCAACGCCCGCTTTTCGTTTTAATTTTCACAACATTGACAACGCCAAAAGGATATGGTATAATACCATTAATGCGGGTGTAGCTCAGCGGTAGAGCGTCAGCTTCCCAAGCTGAGGGTCGCGGGTTCAATTCCCGTCACCCGCTTGAATATCTACTTTAAATCGCCTAAAACTGAGGAAATCCATGGCACGAGACCAACGATTGACAAAAGAAGAAATCCAAGAAGATAAGTTCATTGAAGGGGTGCTGAAAACCTACCAGTTCCTTAAAGAGAATCTGAGAACCATCGCCATTGTAGTGGGAATAGTCCTTGTTGCTGTCGCAGGCTATGCGGCATATTATCAGAATCAGGAGAGTCGCCGCGCCGAAGCAACGATAGCACTGCGGGAAGCCACTGAAGTCTATCGAACTGCCGAAGAGAGCCTTTTCGACGCAGATAAATTAGCGGAAAGTGAAGAATCTCTCACAACCGCACAGACGCAGCTTCAACAGCTCTTTGGGAAGTATCCGAATACCGCTTTTGCTGACAAGGCACGGTATCAATATGCAAGTTCACTTTATTATCAGGGCAACTACGCAGAAGCACGCTCGCAATTCCAACAGGTCATTGAAAATCATCAACCCGAAAACCAGATGTACAGCCTGTACGCGCAGAAGGCAATAGGCAACACCTACGAACAGGAAGGCAACTACGAAAAAGCCATCGCTGCCTATCAGGCAAAAGCATTCCCGCCCACACCAGGACTCTCGTCAGAGATTCGGATGTTCGTGCTTGCTGAAGCCAAATTTAATCAGGCAATTGTTTATGAAAAGTCAGGTGATGCCGATGCAGCGCGTGCCGCATATAAAGAGATCGTGGATGAGTTCCGAACGACACTTGAAGCAGGTATTGCACAAAAAAGTCTTGAAGTCATTGAAGATGCTAAGGTAGTTATTGCTGCTATCGGTGAACCGTTGAATCTTTCAAACGCAGTAGAACTGGAAAACGAAAAGCGTTACTATGACGCTTATGTCGCGTATACTGATGCGATTCGCGCCTATAAAGTCAACAAAGACATTCAGGGTGGGTTATCCACTGAACTCCGAAAACAGATCGGGAGTTTTGAAAAAGAGGCGATGACAATCATAAATAACGTTCAAAACGCCCGTCGCGCTGACGACGAAGGCAGAGAAAGTTCAGTGCTATACAGTTACGATGTAGTCATTGAACTTGAAAAATTGGGGTTAAGTCGCCGCCTTTATGAGAACGCACTGCTCCACTATAAACGTCTTGAATCTGCCCAGTAATTTTCTTTTTTATAATAATTTATAAGGAGCAGCAATGATGTATTATAAATATACGCGTTCTCTTTTTTGCACTTCTAAGATGATTGGGTTTGCTCTTTTAAGTGTATTTTTTTTAACCCTGCTCCCATTTGCATCGTTAGGTGAAGCGGCTCCAACTGGGTACTTCGCCTATGCAGTCAACGGATTCGATGAAAATCTGGGCCGCTTTGATTGGAATCTCTACATCACCGAAATTAGCGACACTAAAGATTTAAAAGCCGTTGCTTTGAACCACAAAGGGATGTACCCGTCATGGGGACCTAACGGGGAAGTACTCTATTTCATCCAACGGGATGCTGGGCACTCTAATGTTTATTCCATTAATCCCGAAAATCCGAAGAATAAGAAACTAATTACACCATCTGCTGGCACGTATCGGTTTCTTTCCGTTTCTCCGAATGGAAAAAAACTCGCTTTCAACGGCTATACAATAAACCAATTACCCCAAGAAAACCAGATTTGGGTGCTGGATATTGAGACGGGAGAGATGGAAGTCATGACGGCAGTGCCACACCAAGGATGGCCCTACTCATTTTGGGGAATGTCCTGGTCCCCGAATAGCAAGCGGCTCGCCTTTTCGCTCTCCAGGCCCGGCTGGTTGGAACATCTCTACCTCTTAGACATTGAAACCAAAGAGATAGAAATCTTAACCGAACTCCATAAAGATTTTTATCCTGTGTGGGCGCCCGACGGACAACGCATCCTCTTCCTCAGATGGAATAGAGAGTTTGATACGTTCTGCACAATCGACATTGAGACCAAAACAATCGAACCCTTATTTGATGTTGACAAAGCTACTGGCTATTGGGGCAACTGGTCGCCTGAAGGGGACTATATAGTCTATTCTCGGTGGGGATCTATCTATCTGTATGACTTCGCGACTGATGAGACCGAGGCAATAGTGGAAGTTGATGGGAGTATCTTCGTCATTGCATGGTCGAGAGAGGGTGCTGTGTTGGCTGTTGAACCCCAGGAGAAGTTGGTCACAACTTGGAGCAATCTTAAACGTAAGGATTATTAAGCAGTCGGTAAAGAGGTTTTCATCAAACAGCGACAAAAGTTCTAAAGTTCGTAAGTGTGCTAAAGTTGACAAGTTTACAGAGACGGGCGTGCGACTTTACAGATTTTGGAACACTTTACAACTTTCTACCAGACATGTAGCCTGCATTCTCACTGCGAAGCAGGCGCAGGCGGGTCTACGGAGAGGCACTTTATCTGTCAGACCCACCTGCCCGAACCGCAAGGAATAATTAAAAAGTGTTAGCCAGTGTTGAAAAGGCGTTAGAATACGACAAAATCCGTGTGCTATTGAAAAAGTACACCGCTTCTCAACTCGGGACGGCGCGTGTTGACACGCTCACGCCATCTTGTGATGTCGATAAAGTTCGCTACTTGCTCACATTGTGCAGTGAGGCGAAATTCTTTCATGAACTCTACGGTGGAATCCCGCTCAATGGTTTAAAGGATATCCGAAAATCGCTAAACCATGCTGCGAAGGTAGGGGCACTTTTAGATAATGAGGAATTGCTGGATGTCCGAAAGGTTGCACAAATTCCCGAAGACATCCATCGTGCCTTTAAAAAACGCGACCGAGAGGAGTTTCCCAACCTCTTTGCTATCGTTGATGCGCTGCCGGTGTTTCCAGAGTTAGTTGAAGCGATTGGCTATTGCCTCGATGCTGATGGAATGTTGCTGGATCGCGCAAGTCCTGAGTTACGGACCATCCGTCGCAAATTGTATCGCCTTCGTGAAAATATACACCAAAAACTGGAAGCGACTCTGCGTTCACCAGAGCATCAGAAAGCAATCCAAGAGCCGGTTATCACCTCTCGAAACAATCGGTATGTCATCCCAATAAAGCAAGAAGCACGATCATCTTTTCGAGGCGTGGTTCAGGGGCAATCCACAAGTGGGGCAACCTATTTTGTTGAGCCTTTGGACATTGTTCAGATGAACAACGCACTCCATGAAGCCGCTGAAGCCGAGCAACGCGAAATTCGACGTATCCTCCTCGAACTCACCGATCGCGTGCGCGACAACCTACACGAATTGGAACTGTCTCTCGACCTGTTAGCGGAGTTCGATTTCTTGAACGCGAAGGCACGTTTTAGCCTCGCATTAAACGCTGTTGAACCGAAACTAAATACCCGTGGCGTTGTCAAATTGATTGAGGCGCGACACCCATTGTTGGAGTTCCATCTCCAGAACGAGCGTCCGTCCGATCCGGATTCTGAAAGAAGTGCAGATCTACCGGCGCGTGTTGTACCGACAAACGTTCATATCGGCAAAAAGTTCAATACACTGATCATCACCGGTCCGAATACGGGTGGCAAAACCATTGTTCTCAAAACGGTTGGGCTTTTGGTGCTCATGGCGCAATCCGGTTTGCATATTCCAGCGGAACACGGGAGTCGAGTCGCTATCTTCGACCATATCTTCGCCGACATTGGTGATGACCAAGGCATAGAACAGAGTCTGAGTACCTTCTCTTCACATATCACTAAAATTGCGGAGATGCTTCGGAAAATCGAGCACGCCGAATATTCGCTTGTGTTGCTTGACGAGATCGGTGCTGGAACGGATCCGAGTGAAGGAACTGCCCTCGGTATGGCACTCCTTGATTGGCTCGGAGAGAGACAGGTGAATACTATTGTCACGACGCACTATGGAGCACTCAAGGCGTATGCCCATACACAGGAAAGTATGGAAAATGCCTCAATGGAGTTTGACTGGACGACCCTGCGTCCGACCTACCGACTACAGGTAGGTATACCCGGAAGTAGCAATGCCATAAAAATTGCTTCACAACTCGGAATCCCCTCTGGAATTCTTGATGAAGCACAAACGCATTTGGGCAATAATAACGTGGCTGTCGAAGACCTTCTCGTGCGTTTGCAGCAGACACAAGATGCGTTGGAAACGGAACGCGCACTCCTGCACGATAAAATGCGAGATGCTGAGGTCGCATCCGAGAAACATACACAACTCCTTCAAACCCTTGAAACGCGACGGAATACCTTAAAACAGCAGGCTGAGAGTGAGGCACGCGACATCGTTGCCAACGCACGCAAAACCATAGAGAAACTCGTCGCTGATATTCGCAAACAACAAGCCTCTAAAGATAGTATCCGAAACGCTTTTTCAGAGATAGAGGTTGCCAAAAAATCGCTGAAGAAAGAACTCCCGAAAAAACAGTCTAACCAACCGAAGCTCAAAGTTAATGTCGGTGATAAGGTCAGAGTCAAGAAACTGGGTCGATTCGGAGAAGTCACCGCTATTAAACCGCGCGGTAAAACGCCGCTTCAGATTCTGGTCGGGAATATGCGAATGCAAGCCGCCTACCACGAAATCGATTCCGTGCACCCAAAACAAGAAACATCACACCTGTCAACATCTGTACTTGATATTCAATATAGTAAATCCAATACAATCAGTAGTGAGATTAATATCCGAGGGTTGCTTGTAAAAGAGGCGTTAGATTTGACCGATAAGTATCTTGATGATGCGTACCTCGCCGGTATCCCGACAGTCCGTATTCTTCACGGCAAAGGGACCGGTGCATTGCGAAAAGCCGTTCATGACGAGTTGCGTGGGCATCCGCATGTAACCAAATACCAGTTTGCCCCACTCAGCCAAGGCGGTGAGGGCGTAACCGTCGTCACATTTAAAGAGTAATATATTAACGCGAGTTGCCGTCTTTGTAGCACAATTGTTTAGATTGTGTATGTAGGGACGCAAACTCAATGAAGTTTCAATAAATATTTCGGTAATTTGATATTCCCTAATACGTAAAGGCAGATTCACCGTGAATAGCTCCCAGACAAGATCCCATGTGCCACGTGAAACAATTGATGACATTCGGAGCCGAAGCGATATTGTTGAAGTCATCTCCGAGTGTGGTGTCGTCCTGCGTCCTGCTGGTCGAGATTACAAGGGACTCTGCCCCTTTCACGATGAGAAGACCCCCTCTTTCACAGTCTCACCTCCAAAACAGATGTTCTACTGTTTTGGATGTCAAACCGGTGGGAATGTCTTCACTTTTGTCCAAAAGTATGAGGGTAAAGACTTCTGGGAGACACTGGAGTGGTTAGCGAATCGGCTGAATATTGACCTTCCGAATCCGGATGGGCGCGCGAGTGCTAACCGAAAAAGGGTTACATCCTTAGAGGATCTCAATCGGTTTGCGGTGGAATATTACCACAACCAACTTCTGATTGATAGGGCGGGTGCGTCAGCGATGCAGTATCTCAAGCACCGTGGGGTCCAACTAAAAACGCTCCGTTCCTTCCAGTTGGGTTACGCAAAACCTGGGCGACGCGATCTTATTAAAGCGGCGACAGATAAAGGCTTTACGATTCAGCAGCTCATTGATGCCGGGCTAATTAAGGATGAAGATCGAGGTCCGCAGGATCGGTTTTGGAACAGGGTGCTTTTTCCGATCTACAATGAACGCGGTGTTCCCGTCGGCTTTGGTGGACGCTCGCTCTCTGAAGAGCATCAACCGAAGTATTTGAATTCTCCCGCGACAGTTCTATATGATAAGAGTAATATCCTCTACAACCTTGACAAAGCACGCCAATCTATCTACAAAAAGCAACACGTGCTACTTGTAGAGGGCTATATGGACGTTTTGATGCTTGCTCAGTCTGGTATTGAGAATGTGGTGGCATCCTCCGGGACCTCCTTGAGCGAAAACCATGCAAGTTTATTGAAGCGGTTTGCTCCCGAAGTTATCATTGTCTACGACGGAGATACCTCCGGTTTTCAAGCCGCACACCGTGGATTGCACCGACTGCTCTCAGAGGGGTTGCAGGTACGCATTGCTCTGTTGCCCGAAGGGGAAGATCCTGATTCATTTACGCGAGAACATGGAGTTACCGCGTTCACGGAACTCACAGACAAAGCGATAAATCTCATCGAATTTCAAATTCAAGCCGCCATCCAACGGCATGACATTCATCGGATTGATGTGAAAACACAGGTCGTTAAAGAGGTTGTCGAAACGCTTCTGAACCTCAAGAATCGGGTAGAGCGGAACGAATACGTCAAATACGCTGCTAGGGAACTCCATGTGGAAGCGTCAGTGCTTTGGCAGGAATTGCGGGATGCTGGGTTCAAGGAGACCCCTATTTCCAATCAGAAGCGCCGAACCAAGACAAATAACCAAAAACTGACACCCCGGGCACAAATTGAACGTCAATTGATTGAAGCACTCATCCAAAGTCCGACGTTAATTTCCTATGTCAAATCTCGGTTCCATTATGAAAGTTTCACGGAACCTCGATTTGTTAGAATCGCACAGTTACTGTGGGAAGCTTGTACAGGCGACGAGAATGTAGATATCCAAGCCTTGATTAATGAATGCCCTGACGAAAAACTAAGCGCGTTTATTTCAGGTGTAATTCTACAGAGAATACCTCCACCGAATCTACTACAGGCACGGGTGGAGGGGTGTGTAAAAAAACTACAGCATTTCCTCTCGCAAGATCTTGAACAGCGTGTTCGCTCACACGCACTTGCTGAGGGGGCAGATGAAATGGAAACCCTTGAGGCGTTAGTGAAACTCTCGAACCAAAGACGCGCCTTACGCAATCGCGATACTGTGGACACTCGTGGTGAAAACCCAAATGAAGGAGGGAGTTGATGATGGATTTCAAGGATCATCCCACTTTTGATTATCTGGATACTGATGGCAACGATGAACTCGGATACGAAGATGAAATGGCTGAAATAGTCGCAGCTGGCACAAGTTACACCGACGATTCTGTGAAGGTGTATATGCGCGAGATGGGGAAATTTCAACTGCTTGATAAGAAGCAAGAGGTTGAACTCGCTAAGCAGATTGAAGCGGGACACCAGACGGCGCACGAGGCGACCTTCGGTACAGCACTTGCTATTACTGAAGTTCGGAAGCTTCTCTATAAAATCGTCACGGCTAAAAAGCGTGCCTCTGATATTATTGATATGCCTGTTTCCAGTACCTCCACCCAGCATAAGGAACGCAAATTACGCGAACAGGTCAAGAAAGCGTTGGGTGTACTTGAAAACTTGGAAGTGGAACGTCTCACCGCTACCCCGCCTCGGGCGGCTGAAAACGGAGGGAAAACCAAGGCGAAATCGAAAACCGGTACGAATCTTATTAAGACGCTCGAAGAACTTAAGATTGACCGAGAGGAGATTAGCAAAATTTCTGACCAAGTCAAACAAGCCGAGTATCAGATTAGCACTTGGGAAAGTGAAATTCAGGACCTTCAGCAGACACATAATATCCCCGATGAATGGCTCAACGGGAGCAATGGAACAGATCGTCAGTTTGAAACCGACGCTACAAAAGTCGCCTATGTAAACATTGTCCGTTTACAACGCAGTATTCGACAGCACATGACCGAAATTGGTGTTCCACGCGAACGGCTTAAGACCCTTACACAGCAGATTGATAAAGGTGAATCCGCCGCGCAGGGCGCAAAGATGGCAATTGTTGAAGCGAACCTACGACTGGTCGTCAGCATCGCAAAGAAACATAGACACCGCGCATCGGGACTCGAATTCCTCGACTTAATCCAAGAGGGTAATATCGGGTTAATGCGGGCAGTGGACAAATTTGATTATCAGCGCGGATATAAATTTAGCACCTATGCCACATGGTGGATTCGACAAGGGATCACACGTGCTATTGCTGACCAAGGACGCACTATCCGAATTCCCGTCCACATGCACGAGCGTATTAACAAAATCAAGCGTGTGCAACGTTCACTCTTACAGGAATTAGGCACCGAGCCATCGGCTGATCAAATCGCCACAGATCTCAGGATTTCCACCAATAAGGTCACCGAAGCGTTGGCTGTTGCTCCTGAAACAGCCTCTTTAGACACCCCGATCGGTGAAGAGGATGAGAATCCTCTCGGTGCTTTCATTATGGATGTTGACTCTCCCTCCCCGGTGCAAGAAGCCGAATTAAATATACTCAAAGAGCAGATTCAAGACGTTCTTTCCGAGTTAAATGAACGCGAAAGAAGGGTGATTTCTCTGCGTTTTGGGATTGAGGATGGTTACCCAAGGACGCTTGAAGAGGTCGGCAATATCTTTGAAGTAACACGCGAGCGAATCCGGCAAATTGAGGCGAAGGCACTTCGGAAGTTAAGACATCCAAGACGAAGCCGAAAGCTCCGCGATTTCGTTAATTGAGATAGGTTCGTCGTTTGTTGTGTGTTTGTACCACAGACTGTTGGTTTGCGGGAAATCACCAGACACAATCTAAATGAAGATTCAGAATTTAACTCGGTAATCCCCCAGGCACTTCTTGCTGTAGGAGCGAGTGTTTTTGCTTGGGTGTTTCCCATGCTCGCGATCCCCACGGGGGATACAAACAATTACCGAAATATTTTATGAAACCTCATACAGTTTGTGCTACAAAAGAAATTCCACCCTACGCTTTCTGTGTACCGCGGCATTCATGGGTTCCACCGTTGCAGTGGCAATGACTTATGCCCCTCGCTCTGTTAATTAGCGATTATCTTTGCTCTCGGTACAGAATCCCAATTCTTGATGATGGACTGCTGATTGCTGACGGTTTCCGACTGCTATTAATAAAATTTGATTTTTAATGCGTAATATGATATAATTTTTACTACTAAAACTGCTCTAAAGGGGGCCCATAGCTCAGTGGTCAGAGCCGTCGGCTCATAACCGACTGGTCCTAGGTTCGAGTCCTAGTGGGCCCATATCCCTACGTGGGGCGTTAGCTCAGGGGTACGAGCGCTACCTTCACACGGTAGAAGTCACTGGTTCAAATCCAGTACGCCCCATTGTTTGTCAAACCGAGGAGAGGTAGATGGACAGTAAGGATACCCCAAATTTCGTCCAAGCAGGGGTCAAGGCTATTGACTGCGACATCCATAACGAAGTCCCGACCTTACAGACGCTTTTCCCTTATATGTCTGATTTCTGGGTCGATTATTGTAGCACCTCCGGCTTTAGAGGTCCTGATGCAAATGATTATCCGCGTCAGGCACCGCTAACGACGCATCCCGATGCGCCGTCTCCGTGGGATATGGATGTCGAACATGTCCGCGAACACTTGCTTGATGCTTGGAATCTCGAATACGGTATTCTCAATTGTGCCTATCGCGTGCAAAGCATTCACCATCCAGACCTCGCTGCAGCTATCGCACAGGCGGTAAACGATTGGCAGATAGAACATTGGCTTGATCCTGAACCTCGACTCCGTGCTTCACTTGTGATTCCGAGCGAAATTCCAGACTTCGCTGTGAAGGAAATTGAGAGAGTTGGCGATCATCCAGGTTTTGTTCAAGCGATTCTCCCTGTTCGTTCACGTATCCCTTACGGTAACCGCATTTTCCATCCGATCTATGAAGCCGCAGTCCGAAAGAATCTTGCGATCGGCATCCATTACGGCGGTGCCCCGGGTAATCAGCCCTCTGCCACCGGCTGGCCCTCAACATTTTTAGAAGAATATAGTGGGATGACACAGGTCTTCCAAGCACAAGTGATTAGTCTCGTTGCGGAAGGCGTTTTTGACCAGTTCCCTGAACTGCGTGTCGTACTCATTGAAAGTGGTTTTACGTGGCTTCCGGCTGTTATGTGGCGGATTGATAAAGAGTGGCGGGGCCTCCGAAACAATACACCATGGGTGAAACGTCCACCTTCTGAATACATGCGTAAGCACATTCGATTTACTTTACAACCTATTGATTCACCACCGACCCCGAATCAACTCCTTCAGATTATCGGACAATTGGAGTCCGATGAGATGTTAATGTTTTCAACAGATTATCCGCACTGGCAGTTCAATACACCCAACAATGCTTTTCCGGCGGAACTGCCGGGTGCACTCGCTCGTAAAATTCTACACGAGAACGCACGTGCCTTCTATCAACTGTAGTCAGTCCATTTTCACTTTTTAAGTCTTTTGGAGATAAACGCAATGGAAAATACAACGCCGAAACATTCTAATTTAGGGCGCAGTTCGCAAGCCCATATTGCGAAGTCCGTTATTGATTGCGACATCCATAACTCTATCCCACCAGGAGGGTTGTCCCCCTATCTATCCGAGCGGTGGCAGGAGCACTACAAGACTTTCGGTCTCAAGGGCCGCATCGGCGGTTATTATCCGCGCGCGCTCCTCAATGCCGCGCGCCGGGACGCTTGGCCCCCCTCAGGAGTCTCACCGGGTGCAGATTTAGCGTTCATGCAGGAGCAACTTCTGGACGCATTCAACATTGAGTACGGCGTGCTTAACCCACTCATGCCTGTCGGTGAGCAGTTAAATATTGAATTTGGAGATGCCCTTGCACGCGCAGTCAACGATTGGCAGGTCGCCGACTGGGTTGAACCGGATCCGCGTCTCCGGGCATCTATCGTCGTTCCTTATGAGAACGCAGACCTCGCCGCTGAGGAGATCCATCGCTGCGGTCCAAATCCAGCGTTTGTTCAGATCTTGCTGCTCGCACGGACGAGAGACCCGCTCGGAAACCGAAAATACTGGAAAATGTATGAAGCCGCCGCTGAGTATGATCTACCGATCGGTATCCACTTTGG
>JAPOOP010000413.1 GCA_026713385.1 Candidatus Poribacteria bacterium
AAAATGTGTAGAGAGATTTGTGGCGAGGTAGGACTGAATGCCTTTGGTGCTAACTAATGGAGCGTGCAAAGCCGGGCAGGTTCCTGTCCTTCGATGAAGGGTTCTCTGCTAATGTTCTCCTCTGGACATCTACCCGCCTTTCTGAGGAACCCGCTCTTTTTATCAATCTCTCGAAAAACAATACCTTTCGGAACAGGGAACGGTTTTTCTGGACCGCGAGCGGCATCAATCATAAATTGTGCCCAGATTGGAAGTGCCGCCTTGGCACCTTCCTGATTGTAGTTACGACGAGTTGACCGATTCTTATCGAACCCGACCCAAACACCGACAACGAGATCTGCGGTATAACCGACAAACCAAGCGTCTACGTTTTCATTGGTAGTCCCTGTTTTACCCGCTGCCGGTCGAGTGAGGCCCATCCGCCCTGCGCGCCTTCCGGTTCCATCTTGAATCACACTCTCCAAAAACGAGGTAATCTGATAAGCGACTTTTTCATCTAAGACACGGGTCCGCTGATCCTGACGGTTATCAGAGGTATAAATAGTTCTACCCGCCGTGTCCAGCACGTACTGAATATGCACCGGTTTCGTCTGGACACCACCGTTTGCGAAGATACCATACGCCGAAGCGAGTTCAAGGACTGTTACACCAGACGAGCCTAAAGAGAGAGCCGGTACTGGATCCAACGGGCTTTTTATGCCCATTCTTTTGCTCAAATCCACAACACGATTGAGTCCTTCCCATTTACCGTTTTCAGCTATCGGTGTTTCCAACATGGCTTTAGCTGTAGGGACGTTAATTGAGCTCCTGAGCACATCGCGCACGGTAACTTTGCCCTTAAAAAATTTACTATAATTACGAGGATACCACATCGGCTGTCCGGGGAAAGGAAGTATTCCCCATGACTCATCAACAATAATCGTTGTGGGTGTCACAATTGTAGGCTCTTCTAACAATGCCGCAAAAACAATCGGTTTAAATGCAGAACCGGGTTGTCGTCTGGCGGTGCCAATAGCTCGATTATAAAAATTAATCTCATTCCTTGTAATGTTGTAATCCCTACCGCCGACCATCGCTTTAATGTGTCCCGTCTTCGGTTCATAAGCAATAAGTGCCGCCTGCAAGTAATCATTAATCGGATCGATACCGTATGGATTCCGCTTATTGGTATCGTAATCGGGTAGACGCCGACCTCCGTATGTTTTATCCATCACGCGGAGGTGCTTTGCGACCTCTCTTTCCGCAACGGCTTGCATGGACATATCTATCGTGGTGTAAACTTTCAATCCGCCACTATACAAATTATCTTTGAGTTCAGGCAGCCGAACGAGTTCTTTACGGACATAGTCAAGAAAATGTCCAGCCTCTTTCAGTGCTGTCCTTGTCCCTTTTCTGGGCAGGTTTTGCGGCAGGAGTGGAGCATCTCGGCTTGTACGCCATTCAGATACACTCGTGATATAAGCCTGCTCAAACATCTGATCAAGTACGATATTCCGGCGATTCACGGCATTTTCTGGGTTGGAAAAGGGTGAAAAAGCGTGAGGTCCTTTCGGAAGTGCCGCGAGCAATGCACACTCGTGATAGTCAAGTTCCGAGACCTCTTTCCCGAAATATCCGAGTGCCGCTTGCTGGACGCCGTGATACGTTTTTGCCTCATACCTCGACCTACCTAAATCGACGTAGTTCAGATAGCGTTCAAAAATCTCATCTTTAGAGAAAGCCTTCTCAATTTTCACAGCGAGAAGTATCTCTCGCGCCTTCCGAATCACGCTTCTGTCCGATCGCTGATCGAAAAGATAAATATTTCGTGCCAATTGCTGGGTCAGTGTGCTGGTACCAGACAAGCGAGTGCCGTGCAACAGGTTGTTTTTGAATGCCCCGGCGAGACGTATCAGATCAATGCCCCAATGCTCAAAGAATCGCCGATCCTCAATAGCAGTGAACGCGCCTGTGAGCTTGTCAGGCATTTGCAGTAGCGGAATCAGACGACGTGTGGAGCCTTCATCATCAGCAAACTCGCCGATTTTCTCCGGTTCAAGGTAGAAATTCTGGCGTACAGAATTATCCGCATTCCGTATGGCGGCAATTTTCCCGTCCGCAACTGAAATCCGAACGTTTCCTGCCTTCACATCAAGATTCGGATATTCAAAATCCCGCAGATGGATGCGAACGGTTCCGTCCTTTTCCACTGCGTACTCTCCCGGAGCACTCAATCTCGGAATGAGTTCCGCAACCTTCTTGTATTCCAAACGTTTCAATTTATCGAGCAAAAACGCGATTTTATCAGTTTCCTGTACTTCGCAGACTGTGGAGTAAACCTCCAGATGCTGTCGCCATGTCTGAATATCGGCATCGTATTCAAGTCGATATAGGTCGATGTCGCGAACATCCTCCCAACACGCCAGCAACATACCACCGGCAAACCCAATGCCAGCAAAAATCGCCAGAAATACACATATACCTACAACCCAAAATAGCGTTAGCACTGCCTGAAAAAGATGATATAAGAATCGAAGCATTTGTCTTTTCGCCCCCTGAGTGACACTCAACGAAGAGATTAAGGGTTACGGTTGGAATTCATGGCGTTCTATCTACATTCGTTTTCCGAACCCGCTTAATCGTACATCCGACAGCTCTTGTCTTTTTGGATGATTTTGGAATATCTTTCCCGGCAATTACTAAATCCAAAGCGTCTTGAAGATAGTGTTTCGTGGGTTCCTTCGGACTGTTATCAAACGCGCCTGCGTAGCGCAGAACACGTTTCGTGTCGAGAAGAAAGACTTCTGGCGTTCTTCTCGCTCCGAAATAATCAGCAATTTTGTTCTCCGGGTCTTTCAGCACAGGAAATTCAAAACCGTACTTCTCACTGTATTCCTTAATCTCTTCGACCTTCTCCTGTTTATTTGAATTTATTCCGATAAATTGCACGCGCTTTTCATCATAAGTCTTGACTAAGGCAACGATTCGCTCAGCATAGTCTGTCGCTATTGGGCATTGCGTAGCAAGGAACAGCACAACCGTAGCAGGTTTCTCTTCACTGAGTTTATACAGCGCATGAGCAGTGCCATCAGCATCTTTGAGTTTAAAATCCTTGACAACGGTATCAAGTTTAACCTTCTCTGTTTTCTCTTTCGCAAACCCTATGCCTACAACTCCGATAACCGAAACAATTATCAAAACAGCAAGGCTGTGCTTAGCAAAAAAACGGGCAAAACAATTTAGACTTTGCATTTTCCAAATTTTTCCTTATAATTCTACAATTAAGACGTTAACAACTCTATTCGGTTTCAATTCTCTAATGACCCGTCAATTTCAATACGGGAAATAAAAGATTAATTTTTTTCTTGCATTTTTAAACTGAATATAGGATAATATATAAATATAAACTAATGCTTACTTAGGAGATAGACTCATGGCAAAGACCTTGACGGGTAGACAACGCGAGATCTTTACCTATATTCAGGCACGTATCAAGGAAGGCTACCCTCCGACGATCCGAGAGATAGGTAGCCAATTTGGCTTTTCTGAAAAGGCGGCACATGACCATCTCAATGCGCTTGAGAAGAAAAAGTATATTAGCCGGGAAGATGGTAAACCGCGCGCAATTTCCATTTTAAAAGAGGCAGACCCAAAACTTGCAACCAGTAAATGGCTGGAAGGACAGAACGCTAACCTGGCCTTGGCAGAAGTGCAACGAGATATTATAGAAATCCCGATCTTTGGGCGCGTAGCAGCGGGTGAACCTCTCCTCGCATCGCAGAATATTGAAGGGACACTTCCAATGCCAACGCGCATGCTTAACGATTACGAGTGCTTTGCCCTTCGCATTATCGGATCGAGCATGATCGGCGTTGGAATTCTGGACGGTGACTTTGTCATTGTTAGAAGACAAGCAAGTGCCGACCCAGGTGACATTGTGGTCGCGCTGGTTGAAGACGAAGCAACAGTGAAACGCTTCTTTATTGATGGCGACCAAGTCCGGTTGCAACCGGAAAATCCAGCGATTGAACCGAACCTCTTCGATGTCAAGGATGTGATGATACTCGGTAAAGTCATCGGCCTTCATCGAGAAATATAGCAACGTCCCGCATTCCGAAGATGCAATCTAATGGGCGGAACGAGTGTCTGCCCATTAACTCCTGCAAATTTTATTTTCCCTCCAGAAAACCGGTCAATTCGTGCAGGTGAGAGAGCTGAACATCTACCATAGAAGGATCTGGACACGGTTTCATCTGATCCCCAACAAGCCACGCAGTCCATAAGCCGGCATTCTTACCGCCAACCATATCTGCAGAATAACTATCCCCCACGTAGATCGCTTGACTCGGCATAACTCCCAATTCCGACAAAGCCGTCTCAAATATGCGAGCGTCCGGCTTCGCTATGCCCAAAACTGTTGAATCTATAATCACTTCAAGTAAGGGTGAGAGTCCATATTCATCGCACCACCCGCGGGTGTTCCCAAAGTTATTACTAATCACAGCGAGTTGGTAGGTATCGTGCAGTGTTTCGAGCCATCGCCGATTTTCTGCAAGACTTTTAGCGGCACCCTCGCAGAACCATTCGACGTACTCGTCTTTCATTTTCTCGCTCAACCCAAGTCGTTTATAAATTCCGACTGCAATCGCCTCGGTAGTTTCCCGCAAAGTACAGCGCGCCGCATATTCAGACGCGACCGCACCGATGGGTAACATCGAACCGTCTTGGTAAGACCACTCAACAGAGGAATCACCGAGGGCAAATTCTGTTATTGTCGCCTTATCTGCTACGTCGAATGCTTCACGTGTAATTTCTGGATGTCGCTCTTGGATAAAATGATACGCCCGCTCCAACCAATGGATGCCATTTCCATCTAAAGTTCCGCCGAAATCGAATACCAATGCGCGGATGTCCTTCATTCAGTCTTCCTTTTTTGTTAGTTTAATGTTTAAATGACACAATCCTTCTCATATAGTCTTGTCTCAACCGCTTTTACGACTTCACCTGTTCCAATTTCCTGCATGCAGAGGTATAGCGCGTCGTGTCGATGACACATCCGCTTGTAACACGGACGACACGAGACCGGTTTCTCGATGACCGTATGCCCAATACCATAAGGACGATGTCGCATCGGATCTGTCGGACCGAAAAGGGCAATCGTTGGTGTACCAACCGCCGCGGCGATGTGCATAGGACCACTATCACAGGTTAAACACACTTCACACCTTTCTAACAACGCACCAAGCTGCAGAATCGATGTTTTTCCGACGAGATTAATTATCGAGGGCGCAGCAGGCAATGCCTCTGTAAGTGTCTGTTCAGGGGGTGAACCCGTTAGGACGACCTTCGCTTCTCGGTTAAGGCGTGTAATTTGTTGGATAACCTCGGTGAAATTTATAACATCCCACCGTTTTGTCGTCCACGTTGTTCCTAAGTTAACAGCAATAAGCCGATCGTCGCGTGAAACACCTTCAGCACGCAAGAGATTTTCGATGAAATGCCGATCCGCATCTGTATGCCAAAACTCCAAACCATCCGCCGCGGTATCAATATCCAGCAACTGCAGCACCCGTAGATACCGATGCACCTCATGGACGTTTGTATCATCCCCGCAAGATTTGGTTAGCAGCATACCACGTCCACCGACGTTCGTACCCATGCGAGTGGGAACACGCGCGAGGAACGGCAGTAAAGCGTTTCGAAATGAGGTAGGATGCAACACGACAGCAAGGTCAAAAGATTTATCTCGTATTTGACGTACCAACTTCGTGAGCGATCGGCAGCGTCCTTCTGCTTTTCCATCAACGAGGCAGGCATCAACATAAGGGTGCGATTCCATTAAATCTGCGACGCGAGGACGCAATAGAAGCTCAAGACGGGATTCAGGGAACGCCTGCTTTAGGGCACGCAGCACTGGGGTTAGCAGCACCATATCACCGATCCAGCCACCTGTCTGGCACACCAGAATGTTTTGCATTATAGTACCCGTGAAGACACCGAGACATCCTGTCTTAGAAAAAGAACGGGTTCGACCAAGCCTTCTTCCCTGTCTCGTCTGTTACCTCAACCCGAACGTATTTCGCGCCGTTCGGAATGCTATATGTCGCCTCGGTCAAAAGTTCTCCCTCTGGGGGCAGAATTCGCCGCCCGCGACTGCACTCGGCTTTAAAAACAATTGATTGCGCCTCTGAACATTTAACCGTGAGTTCGCCCCCCTCTAACGCCATATCTTCAATTTCGGGTCCGAGTGTCGAATAAAACGCGCCTGTCCGGAGGGCTTCCATGATACTCTCAATCGTCAAATCCTGTGCCTTCACCATAATCCATCCGTGGAAGCAGTCGTGTTCGGTGCCGTGTGCGTCATCCGAGGCGATTCCGAGAACCGGTCCCCCTCTATCCAGCAGATCATCCCATGCCTGCTCGGAAAAGCCTTTGCCGATGCCCATACAGGTATCGTTGTAGACTTCAATCGCGAAATAACTCCGCAATGGTAGATAATCTGTAATCGTATGCCCAGACCAATAAGGATGACATAAAACGGCTTCACCTCCCTGCGCTTTAATTTCCTCAAGCACTGCATTCGGGTGCATCTTTGCACAATTCAGTGTCTCATGAATATTAATAGCGACAAAATGATACGTCGCACCACCATACGGATTCGATGGATGCACTTCGCTTCCTGATATTGCCAAGAAGTCTGATGTACTGTAAGCACTGACATCGTTAACCTTACGGTGATCTGTTAGCACAAGGAAATCGTATCCTGCCTCACGATATGCGCCGAACCGCTCCGACATCGGAAGCTGACCATCAGATTCCGTGCTGTGGCTATGCGTATTTCCTCGGTACCATTGTCCTGGCTGCTGGAAAGGGTTAGCGTTGTACATGATAACTCCTTATTCGGTGATGATGTGTTCAAGTTTTTAGGGATGATGCATATCTATTTAGGGATGATGCATATCTATAGGATAGACTTCAGACATCCATATCTATTTTAGCATATCTATAACCGAATTGTCAATTTTTTCGTCGTCAATTATCAATGGTTCGCAGGTGAGGTTTTAGGAAGATTGAGGGTTTAGATGGTATGTAGGTTTTAATTGTCAGAATCAGGATTAGGTGTTTGAATGTGTGGTGCGCAGCATACTCTACATCTTCTCCCGCTGCGGTTAAATACATGAAGGAAACAATACTATTTCCTATAGGTAGCTACTTGGGTTCCGTTAGAAAAAGAACGGAGATGTGTTCATATCTTTATGGGATGACTTCAATCATCTTGATCTGACGTTTGAGCGGTTTCTGTCAATGCTGCACTGAGGTCGTCTTTGAATTGGTTCTCGTGTCTCTCGTGATAGAATGTCGGGACACCGATAACGCAGTATTTGCTGTTCTCTGTTAGAATTTTGCTGCGATATTCGGCACGAATTTCCTGTAGGAATTCCGCTTTCCACTGGTCATGTACTGCGAGATGTTCACCTTTGGGTTCGATGAAGAGTTGATAACTTAGGGATTCTCCATTTTTCTCTCGCAAGAACAGCACAAAGTCAGGTTGAAAGGGACTGCCATCGGAGAAGTTGTAAATAGAGAAATGCCCTTCATTGCGAAGCAGATAAATGTCCTCGTAAATTTGTTCTGATTCCTGAATCCATCTGTCCAACATCTGCACGAACGCCTTTTCTTCACTCGTGCCGTAGAGGGTGTCATACGCGAACCAGTCGCTGACTTTGACCAGATACGCCGTGTCGCTGTCATCGGCACGCGGTGTGTCTACACTGAATTTTAAGGTTTTGTCGGTGAACACAGCGCGGATGTGATGCTCATAAAAATGTTTTGTGCCTTCGTATTCGGTAATCTCTTTGCGAATTTCGGATTCGATTTGACGCAGCAACCCTTCACATGCGGACAATTTTACGGCGCGATTCTCTTCCAAATCAACGAGATTTCCGTTGAAGGTAATTGCCAGACCTCCCAGATAGTTTTTGGAGGTGATAAATTCTCGGATGGATGTCAAGTGTGGAAAATACTGGCGAAGCGAGGCGAGCGTGAAAAATGGATTGCGTGCAATGGCAACTTTAACGATATTCTGTTCAATATCACCTACATAGACATCTCGGCTGCTTTGGTCGACTTGTTGCACCTGTGTTTCACTGTTTTCCATGACAGTCGTCACGCCGCTGGTCCCTGTATAAATGGTATGTTCGTAGTTTTTCTGCCGAACACTGAGTTTCGCCAAATCCGTAAAAGAGTGGACGTGTTGATAATCTTTCGGCACCTGTTGGTTGAGCCAGACAACCCCGTGCTTATAGAGATCCGTGTCCTTGAACTCAGTTTTCAACTTGAGATCGCGAGTCTCAATGCGTTCGTCCATCATTCCCTCATCAATGAGGGCTGTGCGGATTTCAGAAATGTAGCGCGAATCGTGGATGCTATGGTAGTGGAGTTCTTCCAGCACGCGCAATTCGTGATCGAGGTCATCGTCGAATTTACGGCGGAACCGGTCTGTCTGCTCAGGCAGAACAAAGGGGAAATAGCGTGCGCCGCGCCCGATGAGTTGTGCCTCGGATATCGTTGTTTTTCCGATTTTGCTCTTTCCTGAATCGCGCGCTTCATAGCAACGAACGATATCGAAAAGGTTCAGTACATCCCAGCCTTCGTTGAGTTTCTGCACGGCGAAGATTGCACGGATCGGATTTCTCTGATCTTCAAGGGTGTTAAGTCGGAGTTGATACGTTTCTTTCTCACTGTCGTTATTCACCGAGAGGCAGTGCGCCTCACGGAACGCCGATTTTAGACGTTGGACCAACGCCTCGGTAGTGATGCCTTTTTTATCAAAGAAACGGAATGCCCGTTGAAGGATTTCAAGTCCCGATTCCCGAAATGCCTCAATCTGGTCGGTGGCGAGTTCATCAATGAGTTTGTGAAAGTTTGCCTTGTTCTCTTGCGATTGCGCGATTGTCCGCTGTGCCTTGAACAGGATGACAGGCTTTAGGTTGATACCGTTGTCCGCTGCGACCTGTTCTTTGTACTGATTGAGAAGGAGTGCCTGCAGGATGCGGGACTGTGGCTCTAAATCGGAATGTACGAGGACGACATCTTTTGAGAACCTGTCGTTCCGAAAGTTCACGAGATCGTAACGGTAGATGACCTTGTTCCGATACTTGTCTACGATTGCAGGTGTTTCATAATCGTGTGTAGCGGTGAATTCCAACAGTAGGTTATCTGGGTTGGCGTTAAAGATGTTCTCAACCGTATTCTCCCAACTCGGTTTCTGGTCTTCCAAATTCAGTTCTAATTGTTGGGATCTGGTCTGGACGTTTATATGGTGCGCTTCATCTGCCAAGAGAACGATTTCCTTTCTCTTAAAATCTTCAAAGGATAGGGCATTCTCCTTTTCCGCTGTCAGATCCGAATGGAGTTTCTGGATCGTTGTGAAACAGATGTTGATGGATTTCTCGTTGGTTCCCTCGAAATTTTCTACTTCTGTGATGTCAATATTTTCGCCTTCAATATGGATGTTCTCGCTGAAGAGGCATTTCGCTGAGAGCGGGTTGAGGAAGTTGTCCTTTGTTTTTTCGATGATGTTGGTAGAATTGACGAAAAAGAGGAAGTTGCGGTAACCCTTCTCATAGAGGTAGAGGATCAAGCCCGCCATGATGAGGGTTTTACCGCTACCGGTCGCCATATTGAACAGCAGATGTACAGGTTTTTCTTTATTCGGGAGGTCGTTATTGAAATAGTGAATAAAACTCGCGAATGCGTCTTCTTGATAGGGACGGAGTTCAAACGTGGGATTCAAATTTTGCGCAATATTCTCCGGCATTTCGGGTTTCGGAATCCCGAAGTTAAATGCGATTTCGAGTTGTTCATGCAGGAATTGCTCAAGCATCGGACGGTTCCCAATTACCCTTGATCGGTAAACGAGGGCATCCCAGGTGTGTGTCGGTTTTTCGCCAAATCTTCATATACAATACGGGCGATTTCAGGTCCAATTTTTTGGAGTTCTTCTTCCAATCCCGCCTCTTGGATAGGGACAGTGGCGACGAAGGCACCTTTGTGTAGATCAATGGGGAAGCCTTCCACTTGTTCAACACCGTCGCGGGCATACCGAACCCGTGCTCCAGAGAGGGGACCATACTCCCTATGATAATAGAGTTCCACTCGCAGAAGCTCAATGGAATCAGGTCCTGGTACCCGTCCTGCCAGGTCAAGCGTCTTAATCCTAAGGGGTATCTTATTAAGGTCGTCAACAATGGATTGCATAAGTGTATCTCCTCTTTACTCTGAAAGTAATAGTTCTGGATAAACCTCAAAACGATTCTTTACACAAGTTGCGGGGATATTTCCGTGTGCAAGTATTTCGGCATCCCGTAATGCACGGACAAGTGTCTCTAATTCAATCGTTAGGTTCGGCGAGCGAGGGGTGCCTTCGCTCACAGGCGGCTGCATCGCGTATTGTATTAGAAAATTCCCCATACGTCCCGGATCAACAACACCTAATAAGAAATCAGGCAACCCATCGTGCTGGTAGGGTGGTCCTGGGTTCGTCGGAGACGGTAAAATTTGTGAGACTTCCTTGACTGGATCTAAGAGGTGTAATCCGGGTGGCAGGGGTTCCTGAATCTCAATTTCATGAACGTAGGCAGGATCCTCTGCAGTAGGGACCCTCCCGCTGCTTACCATTGCATAATGCCAAGCCACCGCGTAGGAACGTGTAAAAGAAACAAAAGGGCTATTCACAGTGCTCCTGGCAATATGAAGCATCTGTCGAGTCGTCGTGAGTGTCATTTCGGAATCCCGGGCAACAAAGCCTTGTTCTATCGGATCGTTGCGATACCAATAAGTGTTAATGCCTGCCCCACGATAGAATATCGCCATAAGCCCCTTTTTTATCCTTTTTCAAATGTAGCTACGCATTAAGTTTACCTTTTGTTAGGCGCAAAAGTCAAGCGAAAACTCAATAGGATCATTCAGTTCTTCTGTAGGAGGGAACTCCGATTCCCGATTCTCTTCTGTAGGAGCGACCTCGAATCAACACGGAGTGCGCGTGTGGCACTCCGTGGGTCTTGATTTATCCCACAGAACCAACAGAAAGTCAAAAACTGAATAGTCCTAAAAACTCAACCGAGTATCAAGTTATTCCAATCGGGGAATTTTCCATCTTCCAGAATCTTTATTATTGAGTCCAGACATAAATTCTGGGCTTTTTCAATGAATCTTGACATAGTGATAGACTCCCCATCAATCGTAACACTATCCCCAAGCCTCCCTTCATGAACAGCATCACAACGACAGTCATATATTACTTTGAACTTTTCCTTTAGTTTCTCTCGATTTTCTTTATTCTTTCCCAAATACCCAGAAGCATTTTTCTTGAGGTTATGAACTATCTTTCTACTTTTGCCTGGCACTTTGGCTGGCACATAGAGAGATTCCAAGGCTATTCCCAAGTCAATTATTTTATCAACAGGATTATCCTCTGCTTTTGACTTTATCCATCTATCAATTGGTATCTGTAGTTTTTCCCGAGTCTCTGAATCCAAGTTGGTTAAGATTTCATAACGACGTTTAATTTCGGGTATCTGAGTTTCCGAGATTCTGTTGAAACTGACAGGTTCGTTTGGTAGAACACACCTAGCAGTAGGTATTATACCCTGACCTACTACACTGAACAGTTCATCAGGATCTATGTACCCCCAGTCGAGAATGGTCACACAGTCGAAATTACAGGTTAAAGATATAACTTGGCAAAATTGATCTACATCAAACTCTGGAAACTCAGTACTTTTTATGCTAATTTGAAATGGATAAGCATCTTCCTTAGCACTATAAGACTTGGATCCATCGCTGTGAACAGTAGGCGCACCAAACTCGGGCTTGATGAATAGAGGGGACACCTCGCAATCAATTACTATAATTGCCTTCCCCATAAAGATGCCTGGATTCGACTGAAAGTGCAAACTGCTAAATCCATGATCAAATAAGTAAGGGGGCAACTTTTGAGGGTCGTAAGGAAGGTAGATAAGCCGGACTCCTTCACAGATTTGTATCTCTGTTAGCTTGTGGCTGTCTTCAGGATGAGTCCCTAGTCCTTGAAGAAGTATGATTCGTCGAAACGATCCTTTGGTTTCCCCAATGGATTTTTCAAAAGCTACTATCGCTCTTTGTTCTCCACCGGCAATAGCAATTTGCAAAAGTTTTCTTAATAACATCTCAACAGGCTGTCCGGCATCACTGCCTCCATTACCTATGCCATAACTGGCAGGTTGTATCCAGTTACCATGTTCTTCGTTTATGAAGCCTTTGAATTCCGCTATTATGAATTCGAGAAGTTTAGACTTTATAGCTTCATTATGAATTTTGGGATGATAATATGACCTCGTAAGACTAGTCAAGTCAGGTCGATATTGTTTACGAAGAGACATGAGGTGCTTTTTATATGTATCAACTGATATAGGTTCATATCCTTCAGGAGCCTCAATTACTACAGTCCTCATTGCTTCTTCAAGCAACTGCCTTAATTCCTCTTTTCTTTCCTCAGTCATTTCGCTTCCTTCCAATACAGAATGAATTATTGTTGAAAAATGAAAATATGCGAAAAGTTACTTGACATAATACGTACTATGTAGTATTATATAATTGCCAGTGGACAAAATTCGGGTTCACCCGTGTGATTGGAAGGCTACGGTCCAGCACAATCCTATATCCCTGGCTTTCTTATTTTCCGCTCTGATACCAGCGGCGTAGGTATTTATTCTCCATAAAACGCCCTATTCAATATTTTATCTTCCTCGCTAACCTCAAAATCCGCATCCTCTATTTCGGAGAGGTTAACGTAGAGCTGATTCTTATCCAGCAGTTCAGCGAGTAGATGTTTCTGTTTTTCTACATCGTCGATGGTGATGAAATCGTTGATTGCGTCTTCAGGCATTTCCGGGTTGACGTACCAGTTCAGGAACGCATTTTCAGCGATGTCTCGCCAGAGTGCCACGAGTGCTTCGGATGAGTGGGCAGATTGAATTTTGTCCATATAGACTTGGTTGTAGTGCATCAATTCGCAATAGACAAAATCGCCACCGCCTTGCCAATTGACGGACTCAGAAATACCACCTTGTTCACCGGCAATCACTTTTTTTAGACGTTCAACGGGGAGAGTTTCGGCATAATCCATCTGCTCGATACCGATGTATTGCCGCCCCATTTTATGAGCAACAGCGGCGGTTGTGCCTGAACCCAAATGGAAGTCCAAAACAATATCACCTTCTTTTGTTGTATATTCAATAACG
The DNA here is from genome assembly GCA_026713385.1 of Candidatus Poribacteria bacterium. Lineage (GTDB taxonomy): Bacteria > Poribacteria > WGA-4E > WGA-4E > WGA-3G > WGA-3G. The sequence continues at coordinate 13,263 of JAPOOP010000413.1, forward strand.
CGCTGCATCAGGAGTTCATTCTTCGGATACGCG
>JAPOOP010000545.1 GCA_026713385.1 Candidatus Poribacteria bacterium
ACTTAAAAATAATGCGAATTATTCTTTATACAGGTAAAGGGGGTGTCGGCAAAACAACGATTGCAGCGGCTACGGGTATCAAACTCGCAGAACTCGGTTACAAAACTATCGTGATTTCGCTTGATGTAGCACATTCGCTCCGAGATGCATTTGATAACCACGAAAAACTCATTCGTCAGCGAGAAGAAAAACAGATCGCAATCAAAGACAACCTCTGGATACAGGAAATTAACGTTCAGGAAGCAATTGTTGAATACTGGGATGATGTGTACAGTTATATCCGTTCATTGCTCAACCGTTCCGGACTTGATAGTCTCGTTGCTGAAGAGATAGCAGTGTTTCCGGGAATGGAGGAGATTTGCGCGCTTCTGTATATCAATCAATATGTCCGTGAAAAAACTTACGATGTAATTATTCTCGACTGCGCGCCGACTGGGGAATCGCTCCGGTTTGTCAGTATACCCACGACATTGGAGTGGTACATGAGCCATATTTTCAAATTGGAGCGCAATCTTGCGAGAGTTGCGGGTCCAGTCATCGAACGTGTGAGTTCCGTCCCGATTCCACGAGATAATTACTTTCAGAACATACAGGATTTATTCGATAAATTGGAAGGGATTGATGGTGTCCTGACAGATCCAGAAATCACGACCGTCCGCTTAGTGACGAACCCGGAAAAAATTGTTATCAAAGAGACGCAGCGGGCGTTTATGTATTTTTGCCTTTACGGGTTGTGTATTGACGCTGTAATTATCAATCGTATCTTCCCTGATGACGTTGATTCGGCATACTTTGAGGCTTGGAAGCGATCGCAACAGCACTATATTGAGGAGGCAATGGATTATTTTGCGGATGTCCCGATTTGGAAGGTGAACCTCTTCACGGAAGAAATTGTGGGAGAACGACGACTCCATCAGTTGGCAGATACGCTCTACTCAGAGATTAACCCTGTAGATCGGTTTTCGAAAGAACGCCCATATCAATTCCAAAAAATGGGAGATGTCTATCAGCTGTCTATGCGTCTTCCATTTCTGAGCAAAGAGGAAATTGGATTGACAAAGCACGGCGATGAGTTAATTATCACAGTGGGTGGTTTCAAGCAACATGTTGCGTTGCCGCGGACTCTCTCGAACAAAAAAACGACTGGAGCGAAACTCACCGGCGATCAGCTCGTGATTAAGTTTGAGGAAGGGAAGCGAATCTGAAGTGTATGGGCACCAAAACGGACAAGGCGGTATTTGCTGTAACAGGGACGACGCTTTTAACGTTCTTAATAGCAAGTCGCATCGGGACTATCTGGATACTTTATCCGAACGTGTTGATTGCAACCTCCTTATGTGTTTATTGTATTTGGCAGATTAACGAAGATGACTCGCTGCTTTTAAGTAGTTCTATTTTTGGGATTGCGACGACGCTGACATACGTTCCGATGGACTGGCTATTCTCGCGAAAAGCACTCTTAATCTTCTACCTGCGTCCAGACTTTTTGACGAATCTAACGACACCGATTGGAATAATCCTGAACTGGATAGTGTTCGCGACGCTGGCAGCATACTGCTATCAGCGGCTTACAATGATTTTCCGAATCCGTTTCGCGCCTGAGACTGACAATCTGAGAATTGGTTTCACGGGAACTGCTCGGAAGTCACGCGATCACGATCATCGTGATGGCGTGCTTCCGCTGATGTTGGCAGCGGTTGTCACCGGCATCGGTGCGGCGGTGGGAAGTAACATAATTTACGCGTTTGGGGAATCACATCTGTGGCTGTGGAATGCAACACAGGTGGATCGGATACCACAGATTGCGTCTGTACCGGTTTTTGTGCCGGTTTCTTTTCTGGTCACTTTTCTGCTGTGTCCTTACTTTTTCGGGGTAGCCGGTGGCTTTCTGAGAGAACAACACGCCGGTGTCGCTGGCATACGGTGTGGTATCTTTATGGGAGCCCTACAGTTCTTCAGCTTTCTTCTGTTTTATGTCTGGAAATAGGAGCGGATTGATAAGGAGGTCGGTGCATTTGGAGACAAAAGCCATTATTAATTGTAGGAAAGGAAAATCATAGGCATGCGTATTCGTTCGACAACGATTTTAGCCGTCCGCCGCGACGGTGAGGTAGCTATCGGTGGTGATGGTCAAGTCACTTTAGGGGATACGGCGATTAAACACGGCGCCCGCAAAGTCCGCAAAATTCATAACGACAGGGTGTTGATCGGTTTCGCGGGTTCCGCCTCGGATGCGATCACCCTTTATGAGAATTTAGAGAAGAAACTGGAGCAGTACCGTGGAAATCTTCAAAAATCTGCGGTGGAACTTGCTCGGGAATGGCGTAATGATAGGGTTCTGAGACAAGTAGACGCGCTATTAATCGCCGCGGATGCCAGCGATAGTTACCTCATTTCCGGAAGCGGCGACGTGATTTCTCCGGACGATGATGTCCTCGCAATCGGTTCCGGTGGTTCTATAGCCTTAGCGGCAGCAAAGGCACTGCTTAAATACTCAGACCTGACGGCAAAAGAGATTATTTCAGAAGCACTTCAACTGACAAGTGAAATCTGTATCTACACGAATGCCAAAATTGAAGTTGACACAATAGAGATTTAACACACTGAATGCGATGTTATCCGAGTAGCATCGCATTAATTATGAATGCCCTCTCATAATGGACAGTTGTAGGAGGAATACCGGGCTTCATCCAGACCAAACGATTATGAGATAACTGGTAGGATTGCTAACTTTAGGGAGGTTTACCTTTGGACAAACCGAAAGCAATGCGCGAGGAAAACACTTTGGCATCTGCTCTCACACCGCGGCAGATCGTTGAGGAATTAGATAAGTATATCGTTGGGCAATTTGAGGCGAAACGTTGCGTCGCTATTGCCCTTCGCAACCGCGCGCGGCGGCAGATGCTGGCAGAAGATATGCAGGACGAAGTGTCGCCGAAAAACATAATTATGATAGGTTCAACGGGCGTAGGAAAAACCGAAATTGCACGTAGGCTCGCGCGCCTCGTTGAGGCGCCCTTCATCAAAGTAGAGGCATCAAAGTATACCGAAATCGGTTACGTGGGGCGAGACGTTGAATCCATGATCCGCGATCTCACTGAAACGGCTATTAGCCGCGTCAAAGCCGAGCAAACGGAGGCGGTTGAGGAAAAAGCACGAGAATCGACTGAAGAACGGCTGCTTGACTGTATTTTTCCCGTTCCACGCTCGCTCCAGAGACAACCTCGTTTACAGGATGAGGATGCGCTTGAGGAGCCAGAGGAAGAGGACGATGACGGTGTCCTGCAGCTCCCGTTCGACATGAATCTCGACGTAGGAATTGAAGTCGAAGAAGCCAGGGAGAAGGAGCGCGAACGCTATCTCAAAACGCGAGAGAAATTTAGAGATTGGCTAAGAGAAGGTAGACTTGAGGATAAACCGGTTGAAATCAATGTCAAGCATCAGAACATGCCCTTTGTAGAAATTTTCTCGCCCGGTGGTATCGAGGAAATGGATATTAATTTCAAGGATATGTTCAGTAACATCCTACCGAATCAGACGAAGAAACGTAGAGTTCCAGTCTCCGAAGCACGAACTATCTTAATGCAGGAGGAATCCGAAAAACTTATCGATATGGATGCCGTCATCAGCGAAGCGATTCAGCGAGTTGAAGACTCCGGCATCGTTTTTTTGGACGAAATTGACAAGATTGCCGGTAGAGAATCTCGACATGGACCTGACATCTCGCGCGAAGGTGTGCAACGGGATATCCTTCCTATTATAGAGGGTAGCACGGTAACCTCGAAATACGGAGCGGTACGTACGCATCACATCCTGTTCATCGCCGCTGGCGCGTTTCACGTGTCCAGCCCATCTGATCTCATTCCGGAACTACAGGGTAGATTTCCGATCCGAGTAGAACTGAAAAGTCTGAATAAAGATGACTTTAAATCTATTCTGACGGAACCTAAGAACGCATTGGTCAAACAATATGTTGCGCTGCTGAGTACCGAAGGTATTGAAGCGAGTATTGCCGATGATGCGATTGACGAGATCGCTGCGCTTGCATTCCAAGTGAATGAGTCGGTCGAGGACATCGGGGCACGCCGCCTACACACCATCATGGAAAAACTCTTTGAGAACCTCTTTTTTGACGCGCCTAACCTCGAAAAAAAGCATATCACTATTGACGCGGCGTACGTCCAGGCAGAATTGTCGCAAATTGTCAAAGATCAAGATCTGAGCAGGTACATCCTCTAAATAGTTGTCAGTCATCAGTTATCAGAGTTATTAGTTATCAGTGACAAGAGGATGTTGTTAAACGAAACCCTCCGACTGACATCTGATAACTATCTTTCTGATAACTGTTCTCACCACAAAGTATGACGACTGTTAACTACTGAACCGTGAAATACTACCGAATCTTTATCTTTCTATTCGTTTATGCCTTGTTCCTACCCGTCAGTTTCGCCCAAGATGTGACGCAATGGCACGTGTTCAAAGACAATAAGGCACCCCCCGGTCCAACCTTAACAAACGCTATAGTCTTCTCCCCTGATGGCACACAACTCGCCATCGCAGATGTAAACGGTATTACCGTATATGATACCTATACCGGTGAATCACTCGCCCTGCTACCCTCGTTAATAGGGCACGTGACGGCGTTGGCATTCTCACCCGACAATCGCATCGTTGCAAGCGCGCATGAAGATTCTACGATCCACCTCTGGAACGCACACACCACTAATAATATAACAGACCTTACAAGCCACACGGATCCGGTCGTAGCGTTAGCATTCTCGCCCGATGGTAACATACTCGCCAGTGGAAGTTTTAAGGAGATTCATTTGTGGGATTTAACCCTCGGACAGATCAGCCGTGTCACAGTCCTTCGCGGACATCGGGATATGGTCACCACGTTAGCCTTCTCACCAGATAGCAAGACACTTGCGAGTGCGAGTTTTTACGGCACAATTTTGTTATGGGATGTAGAAACTTCCCAACGCCGACATAGCCTCTCCGCACATATCGATTCAATTCAGGCACTCGCATTCTCGCCGGATAGTCAAACTTTGGCAAGCGGCGGATATTGGAACTCGGACGCAGAGAGTACAATTCGTGTGTGGCATATACACACCGGGCAACTCATGACGACTTTTGAGAACCACACTGCCCCGGTTTTTGCTTTGGCGTTTGCCCCGGATGTCTACGGCGTTAATGGGATAACGCTTGCGAGTGCGGGTTGGGATAACATAATTCGTATGTGGGATCCACATACCGAGCAATTACAGGCAATTTTTGAAGATAACACCGCTCCAGTCCTCGCTTTAGCGTTCCTACCGGATGTCCATGGTTCCGATGGCAAAGCACTCGCAAGCGTAAGCCTTGATGGTACAATTCAACTGAGACCTCTGACGGCTTCTCTCGCTCGGATTCCAAACCATCAGCGGAATGCGCGTGTGGCATTTCGTGGAGATGTCAATAACGATGGGATCGTGAATATCCTGGACCTGACGTTTATTGTCTCGCGTTTTGGGCAAAATTCGCCGGATCTTAACGGCGACGGTGTTGTCAACGTTTTGGATTTGGTACTCGTTGCACAGCATATTGGACAATAGGAGTTGATCTATGAAGATTAAACAACTGCGTTTCTGTATAGAGGTACTTTGCACGTGTGTCCAACAACGCGGCACTATCCACCTCCAATTTTTTAGTTTGGTAATGCTTTTAACTGCGATCTGTTTTTTCCCAAACGTTCATGCCCAAGATTACACCCAATTGCAGTTACCTGAAGGTGCGAAGGTCCGCATTGGGAAAGGGACTATAAACGATATAAAGTTTTCACCTGATGGAAACCTTGTTGCCATCGCTGGCTCTATCGGTGTTTGGCTCTATAATGCCCGCACGGGTGTAGAGGTTGCCTTGTTCACAGGGCATACGCAGTCAGTCTTGAGTGTGACGTTCTCACCAGATGGCAAGACTCTCGCCAGTGGCAGCTCGGATACCACCATCCGTTTGTGGGATGTGGAAACCCAGCAACACAAAGTTTCTTTTACGCAGCACACGTATGGCATCTGGGCTGTGGCATTTTCGCCGGATGGTAAAACCCTTGCCAGTAGCAGCTACGGATCCGTGCGTTTGTGGGATGTAGAAACCGGTCAGCACAAAGCACACCTGAATGCCCAGACGGGTAGAGCTAAGGCTATCACGTTTTCTCCGGATGGCAGAATTCTTGCTTATGGAGGTCAGGAGTTACCACTCACAAGCAACAATTATATAGTTCAGTTGTGGGATGTCGTGACGAGCCAACACCTCGCGACGCTTGAAGGACACACGTCTGAGATTGAAGGGGTGGCGTTTTCATCGGATGGAAAAACACTCGTCAGTGCGAGTTGGGACCGCACAATTCGTTTATGGGATGTAAGCACTAAAAGCCAGCTATCAACTTTGATGGGGAGTTCGGATTGGCTCACATCGGTTGCGCTTTCACCTGATGGCGAAACTCTTGTCAGTGGTAGTCGGCGCGGTGAAATCCGCTTATGGGACACGAGCACTGGGCAACATATCAGGGCACTTAGTGCGCATCCAGCTGAAGTCGCTGATGCCGCGTTTTCGGCGGATGGCACAACTTTTGCCAGTGCAAGTCGAGACGGGACAATTCGATCGTGGGATGCGAGCGGTAGACAACTCCAAGAACACCTGCTAAAAGGGCATACGGATGGAATTACTGCGATGGCACTCTCTCCGAACGGTCGTATTCTTGCCAGTGGAAGTTACAGTCGCAGACTTGCCAATGGAAATTGGGAAGCCCCGATTTTATTGCGGAATATAGATACACAACAACCAGAAACAGTGTTAAAAGGGCATACACGGCAGGTGAATGCATTAGCGTTCTCCCCGAATGGTCAGATCCTCGTTAGTGCGAGCGGTGATCAGACAATCCGGTTGTGGAATATGTATATTGAGCAATCTTCGTTCGTTGTTGATCCGCAACCGCAAGCAATTCTCACAGATGACGCGAACGAATTTAGTACGGTTGCGTTCTCCCCAAATGGTAAAATCCTTGCCAGTAGTGGGAAGGATAAGATTCAGTTGTGGGATGCACAGACGGGTCAACAACGGGCAGTCTTTGAAGGTGCCTCAGAAACCACCTATTCTATGGTGTTTTCACCAGATGGCAGCACCCTTGCCAGTAGTGGCAGAGATGGCGCGGTTCGGTTGTGGGATACAGATACCGGAGAACTGAAAACCATGCTTGGAGAAATTTCTGGTTCAGTGAATCGGGTTAGAGCTGTCACCTTCTCACCAAATGGGGAAATCCTCGCCAGTTGTTCGGGCTATTGGACTCGATTGTGGGATCCAAGGACAGGTAGCCTTCTCTTCAGGCTCAGTGGTGGGCATACGGGCGATGTCTATTCCCTCGCGTTTTCACCGGACGGTAAAATGCTTGCGAGTGGTGGTAATGACAGTACAATTATTTTCTGGGATGTCGCTACGGGTAGCTACCTGAGTGCCCTTGAAGGACATACGAACGGCATCGCTGCCTTAGCGTTTACACCAGATGGTGGAACGCTTGTCAGTGGAAGCTGGGATGGTACTATTTTACTGTGGGAACTCGCGCCAGCCGAGCGTGATCCGTCGTTAGTGCCGGTCTCACAAACGCCATGGGATGTCAACGGTGATGGTGTCGTCAATGTCCAAGACTTGACACTGGTTGCCAATGGTTTCGGGCAGGATTCCCCCGATGTCAACAGCGATGGTGTCGTCAATATCTTGGATTTGACGATCGTGGCGAGCCATCTTTCTGAGGATCAGGAGTAAAAAATGCAAAAACCACAATTTCTCTTTTTTGTTGTTTCTTTGCTGTTTGCCTTTGTTCTGTTTTTACACAAAGGTCTCACCGAAGATTCGGCGCGATGGCATTTGCCCGAAGGTGCCAGTGCTCGCCTCAGTAAAGGCAAGCCGACTGGTGTTCAGTTTTCACCGGATGGCACCCAAATCGCTGTAGCAAGTTCCATAGGCATCTGGCTTTATGATGCGCAAACATACCAAGAAATAGATTTATTGACAGACCATACGCGCGGCATCTGGTCATGTGCGTATTCGCCTGATGGGACGATACTCGCTGGTGGCGGCGAGGATGGTGCGCTTCTCCTGTGGGATGTCGCGACCGGACAATTGTATGCTACACTCAAAGCGCATGAGCGGCGAATCGTAACGCTCGCCTTTTCGCCGGATGGCAGCATGCTTGCCAGTGGTGCGGACTATGAGGATATCGTTCAGTTGTGGGATGTCGCTACTGCCCAACATCGTGCTACCTTTATAGGACACACGGAAGGTCTCAGAGCCGTGAAATTTTCGCCGGATGGCAGGACACTTGCGAGCGGGAGTCGGGATGGCAAGGTCCGGTTGTGGGATGTCGCCACTGGTGAACACGATGTTATCCATATAAGGACTCCGGTTTGGGCTTTGGCATTCTCTTCCGATGGCACGACCCTCACGAGTGGAGACAGTGCCAATAGAATTCGCTTGTGGGATATGGAGACGCATCAGCTTCGCGATAGCTTCACAGGACATACACATATTGTCTCTGCCCTCGCGTTCGCGCCGGATGGCACACGCCTTACCAGTGGGAGCGGAAACGGCACAATTCGCTTATGGGATACAGGCACCGGACAACAGCGGAGGATGCTTGCAGCACATGGATGGCATATCCATTCCCTTGCGTTTTCGCCGGATAGCAGAACACTTGCCAGTGTCGGTGATGATAATACGGTTCGATTGTGGAACTTTGACACCCTGCAGACACCAAACACTGTTGATATTCAACCGAAGGCCGTTCTCCATGCCCACCCAGGGGTTGTTACGGCACTTGACTTTTCTCCAGATGGCAGCATGCTTGTGAATGGAAGTGAGGATGGTATCCTCCGTCTATGGAATGCAGAAACAGCACAAGAGCAGGAATCCGTCTTTACCAGACATAACGGTTGGATTCGGGCAGCGGCGTTTTTACCGGATGGCGTAATTTTTATTAATAGGGCAAGTTCTGAAGGGGCGGTTCATCTCTGGCGTGCAACTGATGAAAATCAGATGCTCTTCACGTTGCCAGATTTCTTCGGTACAGCGGCGTTTTCTCCAGACGGTAGAACCCTTGCGAGTACGAGTGAACACGATGCAATTCTTCTGTGGGATTTAGCAACTGGAGAACGCCGCGCCACTCTTGAAGGACATATACACTGGATCTTTGAGTTGGCGTTCTCACCGGATGGCAAGACGCTGGCAAGTGGCGGTGGGGACAAAGCGGTTCTCTTGTGGGATGTTGCTTCTGGGCAACACCGGGCGACGCTTGGCAAGCAGGAATCGGCTGGCGGACGTAGGGACGATGTCTTTGGGTTGGCATTCTCGCCGGATAGTAAAACCTTGGCAAGTAGTGGAACTTACGGACCGATTCAGCTATGGGATGCAGACACTACAGATCGGCTCTCTACGCTCAGAGGGCATACAGGTGAGGTGGGTGCCTTAGCATTCTCGCCAGATGGAAGGACGTTTGCGAGTGGGAGTTGGGACGGCACGATTTTACTATGGGATGCAGACACCTTCCG
>JAPOOP010000685.1 GCA_026713385.1 Candidatus Poribacteria bacterium
CCAAAGCGTTTCGTTAAGCCTGTTCCTTCTATTATTGCTGCCATTTTTTAAACTATGGACCTCCTGTTAACCATCAACCTGAAGAAACACCCAAGCAAAAACCCTCCGTTATAAATGTTAAAGCACAAGTTGATGGTTAAATTGTTCAACTCCGTTTTCAGTGAATTCCAATGAGAATAAGAATCTGTTTGGTTAGAAAGCCATTGTTTAAATTTCACCACGGAATGCAATCATCGGATCAACTGTAATCGCTTTACGCGCTGCCAGGTATCCGCTACCACAACACACAATGAAACTGATACACGCAACGATGATTGATTCGACGAAATGAATCGCAACGAAAATCGGTGCCGCCGCCGCGAACACATACGACAGGGAAAGCCCAAGTAGCACACCGACAGAGGAAATCAGGACAACCTGTTTGAGTAGAAGTCCCATCACATAACCGTTTGAACCTCCGATTGCCTTAAGTACCCCGATTTCTTGTGTCTTTTCGAGCATTGTCACGTATGTGATCATGCCCACGAGAATTCCCGCCGCTAACCACAACATCACCCGTAGGAATTGCACAGCCTTCATCGGTTCGTCAACATAGTATTCAATGATGTTTCCAAGGGTCTGTTTTAAGGTGCTTGCTTCAATCGTTTCTAATGCGTCGTAATCACGGGCTACCTCTGTTGAGGAAAGGTTTTTATTGGCTTTGGCGATCATCATATTAACATGTGGCGTGTTTCCGAGTAGAAGTTTTTGAGCGATACGGACATCCATAAAGAGCAACGGTGTATCCAAAACGAACATCAGGCTTTTCGCCTTGCCGACCACTCGGACCTTTTCGTTGCCGAGACCGATCTGCTGTCCGATTTCCAGCCCCATCTTTTCATCGACGACCACTTCGTACGGGACAGGATCTTCAGGTCTATAATCTTCAAAATTGCTTGCGGTGAACATTCTACCCTCAATTGCTTGCTTCGGTCCGCCGAGTTGCCCCAATTTATAGCCGACGACAATCGCCTTAGTAGATTTGCCATCGACAGTCGGGCGTGCTTGTGCAAAAACCAGAGGTGATGCCGAATCCGGGACTAAGCCTCGTCCTGAATTCAGAAATGCCATATATTCCTCAACGACGAGTGAGAAACCGATGAACGCACCCCCGGAACCCTCCGCCGAAATCCAGAGGTCCGCACCGGTGGATTCGACGTATTGCCGCGCTTGGATGCGCATACCGTTCATGATGCCACCTAACAGCAGTATCAATGAGATGAGCACGGTGATGCCGAGTGTTGTGAGTACAACTCTTGCTTGGCGATACCGCATGTCTTTGAGGAATAGTGTTTTCATCTTTTTAATTTTCCTTGCGGTTCGATGAACGACGATTTATTAGGAGCGTGTCTTTTCGCCATCCAGCCCAGCCCGTTGGTTGGGATTACCGCTTTTGGAATTAGAGGAAACAGAATACAATCCTAATAAATGTTGTTTGACATCGGCGAGAATCCAATAATTATAAACTCTTTTCAGGCATTATTTGTCGTTTGCGACGATGCAACTGGACGTGCTCCTGATACGCACCTGAATCCGCCTCAGTACCAGTTTCGCGTTCGAGGAAAAGTGGAAATTCTGACGCAGGTGGTTTGGCATTATGATACGCGTGACTGTAACTTCGCATGATGATCCGCTGTTCACGATTGAGCGTCCCCAACCAGTCGGGTGAAGAATGGAACCTATCGGCAGGGGTAACCCAAGACGGGCAATAAGCAACGAAGATATTGTAGCGCACGACATCGCTTTCGTTCGGTTCCACACGATGCCAGATGCTGGAATGCATCACCGTCATTGTGCCTTTACGCGGGCAGACGATCTTTTCCCCTGGGATACTTTTGTGTGTATCGTAGCCGTCCATATATTGCTGACGATGGCTTCCGGGTAGCACGACAAGGTTGCCCATCTTCTCTTTCGGCAAATCGGTTAGCCAATATCCAATCTTGATTTGCAACGGCAATTGGGGTGAAAACACACCATAAGGTAGTGCTCGCGCACCGTCCGGATGCCATATATTGTACTGTTTCCCACCGGGTGGACGTAGGAAAAATTGGCTCTGATGGAGTTTGAGGAGTTCCCCAAAAAGGTCATACGCATAACCGACATGACGCTCATTATCAATGAGGTTCGTAAAAACAGGGTCGCGTTCAACGATGTTCTCCATGCCGAGATAGCCACCTGGTTTATATTTTGGACTGGTTGCGGAGACGCGGTCTATCGTATCA
>JAPOOP010000547.1 GCA_026713385.1 Candidatus Poribacteria bacterium
CCCTTGAGCAAATCGAGCGGATATTCAATAGGGATACCATAGCTCTTGGCAACGAGAATGAATGCACGAATAATTGGATGTTGAGACTCACCTGTATTGTAAGCAACCTGTAATTCTTCTGTCAAGAGTTGTATCTCTCTAACGATTTCTGTTTCAGTCCGTTGACGCGGCGTATCAATCAGATTGTCGCAGTGTCGACAGAAACCGTATAACGCATAAGTTGCCCAACGTTGTTCTTTGGGCAGCATCTTTGCTGAGAAGTAAAAACTTTTTGAATAATGGGCAGTTATCCTGCGAGCATACTCAAAGGCAACCCGATTCTCTTCTGCTTTCCAGAATTTTTTCATGATGAGCCCTCCTCAATCAAATCCTTGACGACAAGTTTTATCGTTGTTTCTGCTGTCAGCAGGACACCCGGGACGCCTGCTCCGGGATGCGTACTCGCGCCGACAAAGTAGAGTTTTTGTATATCTTCACTTCGGTTATGCGGTCGAAAATATGCTGTCTGTGTCAGCTTTGGTTCAACACCCCATGCGCTGCCGAGATGGTTGTTCCGTTCCCGTCTGAAATCTGAAGGCGTAAACGTTTCGAGCACTTCAATGGAACGCTTTAGGTCTGTCAGTCCAAAGTCATTTTCCAAGAAAGTCAGCACTTTATTCGTATATGACTCCTTCGCTTTCTCCCAGTTGACACCGCTCTCCAAATTCGGCACAGGAATCAGGACGTACATGCTCTCACAGCCTTCCGGTGCCATTGAGGGATCGGTTTGCGATGGAATATGGAGATACATTGAAAAATCGTTCGGAAGAATCTTATTGTCAAAAATATCGGTTACCAATCCTTTGTATCTTTCGGACAAAATGAGTGTGTGGTGCTTGAGTTGCGGGTATTTTTTACGGACACCGAGATAGAGCAGGAAGGCACTCATCGAATATTGCGTCTTTCTAAGTTTCTTGTCAGACCATTTCCTACGATGTTCGGATTTAACAAGTGTTCCGTAGGTATGTACGAGATCGGCATTTGAAATAACACCATCAGCTTCGTAAAATTGTTCGTTTGCAATAACTCCCTTTGCGCATCCATTTTCAACAACGATCTGTTCAACCTCTGTATGAGCCTCGACGATACCGCCGAGTTTTTTGAATACGCTCTCTAATGCCTGAACGAGGTTGTACATACCGCCTTTGCAGAACCACACCCCTCCAGTTTTTTCAAGATACGGGATCATCAGGTAAACCGCTGGTGCTCGGAACGGATTGCCCCCTATAAACAACGGATGGAATGAGAAGATGAAACGGTGCCGCGGATCCTCAAAATACTTCTTAACGAAGTCGTAGGCAGGCATCAAGGCTTGAAGCCGTAACGCACGCGGCAGAAAATTGAGCATCGTGGGCAAGTCAAATGCAGTCGCGCCTAACCCGTCCGTGATGACAGCATCGTAAAGTTGATGGGTATGCGCCATGAAACGATCGTAGTTATCGGCATCCGTTGTGCTGAACTGTGCCATCTGCTGTTTCATCTGTTCGCTGTCATCTGTGTAATCGAGAGATGTACCGTGATGGAAATAGATACGATAAAATGGGTCAAGTTTCACCAAATCAAGGTAATCTTCCATCCGTGTGCCACCACACGCAAATACACGTTGAATCAAGTCAGGCGCGGTGATAATCGACGGTCCCATGTCGAAGGTGTAGCCCTCCTTAACCAGTTGATAAGCATGACCCCCAACTTTCGCATTCTTTTCCAGAAGTGTGACTCGCATGCCTTTGGCTTGCAGTCGAATCGCTGCCGCAAGTCCGCCGAACCCTGAGCCGATGATGACAATTTTGCGCTTCATATTTTTAACTATTCCTTGCGGAGTAACGACGATATTTGTAACTTGAGGTCTCTCGCTGTTGAGTCGCCTGCGCCGTTGTTGCAGGCTGCTGATTTTGATGATTTTCTCAATTGTAGTCCGTAACGAAGTGGAGGTGTTTTTGCTTGGGTGTTTCCCTTAGATATACGGAGAGGCACTCTATGTATCAAGCCCACCTGACCGAACCGCACGGTAAAATTAAAAACTGTTTTCAGCAATTAATGTCGCCGTCATTTTCCCAGACAATATTACCAACGGAATTCCGCCCCCCGGATGCACTGAACCCCCTGCGAAGTAAAGTCCATCAAGGAGACGACTCCGATTCGGTAGCCGCCTGAACGCAGTAGTTTTGCTATTCGACGATACACCGTAGATACTTCCCTGATTGCTGGCGTAAAGTTTAGAGAAATCCTCTGGTGTGTAGATCTGCTCCACCTCAATCTGATCTGCGATGTCGAAACCCAGCTGCTTTAATCTATCCTGAACAACCTTTCGCATCCGAATTTTTTCCTGCTCCCATATCTGCCCGGGGACCAAATACGGCATGTTCAGCAACACAAACCAATTTTCGCCATCATTTGGGGCATGCGCCTCATCCGCTTTACTGGTTATGGCAATGTAAATCGTCGGTTCATCCGGTACTTGCCTATCTCTGAAGATCTGATCGAATTCCGCATCGTAGTCGCTGGAAAAGATAATGTTATGGTGTGCTAACTCTGGATGTCTCGCTCTAACACCCCACAGGAATACCATTCCAGACAATGACGGTTCCAATTGATTGAGTCTTTTTTGCCGAATCTGATGTCCATCAATCAATTTGTCATGTGCTACGACTGCATCCGTGCCACAGAGTACGTAATTCGCCTCAATTTTCTCACCATTAACTCGTACCCCACTCACCCGTTTACCATCGTGGCAGATTTTTTCGACTGTCGCCGATGTATGAATCTGAACACCTAACGCACATGCTACCGTCTTCAATGCATCAACCAAGCGGTATATGCCGCCTTTGATATAATACCCGCCCAATCCGTATTCAATATACGGAATTATATTAAGGGTCGCAGGAGCTTGGAACGGGTCTGAGCCGTTGTAGGTCGCATAACGGTCGAAAAGTTGGACGAGGCGCGGATCTGAGAAAAAGCGTGATACACTCTGATGAATCGTCCGAAACGGGTCAATTTGATGAAGCCTGACCAGTGTTCGAAAATGCCGAGGTCGCATGAGTTTTCTCAACTCATGGATCGGGGTAAACATAAAGATTTCGGCTGTTAGGTCGTGAATACGTTCCGCGTATTTCAAGAAACGCTCATACGCTTCCACATCATTCGGCGACAACTGCTTGATAGCAGTTCTCATCTTTGCCTTATCCGCACTCGCATCCATGGTTGAACCATCTGGAAAAAAGTATCGGCATATTGGGTCAATCGGTATAAAGTCGAGATAATCTGACCGCTTGAAGCCAGCGAAATCAAACAATTCGTCGATGACAGATGGCATTGTCAACAGCGATGCCCCGGTGTCAAACCGATAATCCTCCAAAATCACTTCGTTCACCTTACCGCCGATCTTCGGATTCTTCTCAAATAGTTGGACGGAAAACCCCAGTCGTGCGAGGCGAATCGCACCACTCAGCGCACCAAGTCCACCACCAATGACCGCTACTGTTTTATTTTCCATATTTTTAATTATTCCTATCGGTTCGTTCAGGGCGGTTAAGTAAATAACGCGCCTCGATGTAAAACCGCCCTCCGTTACATTACGGGCTACGCGCTTTAGTTTACCCAAGATAGCAGCCTGCAACATCGGCGTAGGGTTTTTGATAGGGCGTTTCCCTTTCTTCAGATTTGAGAAACGCACGCAACATTCCTAACACTCGTTGTTTCTCCGCAAGGTAAAATTAAAAACTTTTTCGTAGAGCATCGCGTTAAAGAGCATCAGTGTGAATCCATATCCGAAATCCTCAATGGGAATCGTCAAAACCCTGTAGCCAATCTGATACGCCTCGCCATATAAAACCACAGGACGCGCCGTAAGATAACCGTTGAATATCAAAATCAAAATAGAAACAATTGCTAAGTAGACATAAGTCTTCAGTTGCATAAGCAGCTCGGTTCCTAACAACGTATCCGCCAATCCAACAAGCCCAACACAAAACAGAACCAATCCTGTGTACTGCTTACCTGTACTGAAAACCCATATACCCACCGGCAGTGCCGTGTATAAAGCTGTTCTGACATGCCGAAGGGTTTGAAGTCGCGTTGATAGTTTCGCATCGGGCAGTGTTTCCCATACTAACAAGCACCCAAACGGAACTGTGAGAAAGAAGAGCCATTCCTCAATCGGCAAACCTAACAGTCGAAAATCAAGCGTATGCGCCTCGTTGAACCACCAATGCGAACCGGTGACAAGCACATCCCATATAATATACGGAATCATGACGATTGCATTCGTGAGCAATTTTAATCGCCAATATGATATATGCTTAATTTGGCGGTTGAATTGGGATACTACCGGTCCAACAATCACAATGAGATTAAACAAGAGGTATTCAAATTTCATTGACGCGCCACTCGAAGCTACTGTGTAGCCTATCTTTCAACGTTTGGAGATATATTTTCTCGTCATCCGTCAGTTTCGCATTTTCAAGTAGGAACACAACGACATTTGTGATTAACTTCGGGTGATAAGTATCCATCTGCTGTGGCATCAATTTAATAATTTTTCTGAAATCGCGCTGTGCATCATCACCACGCCTAAAAAAGAATGGGAGGTAGTAGCAGGTCGTACCGTGAATGAACAAAGCTTCAATGTCGTTCGGATTTTTCTGCAAGCTGCCATCCATAATTGCTAAACCGCGCTTTGCCCACTTGAACTTCGTGTGGGGTAGGAATGCGTGCTTGCCTTTAAGGGCAACAAGTGCCCCAATGTAAACTTGCGTCCGTCCAGCATAGCTCGGCTCTATTCGCGCAATCCGTTCAAGAAGTTTAATTGTCGGTTCAATGTGCTCCTCATCCTCAACTGCGGTATAGAATTGCTTTCGTGCGACTTCCAGTGTTTCTTCTACCGACGCACCAGCCGCAACCTCATTCCCCCAAAACGAGAAAAGTAGAATCAATGCTAAATTTATACGTATGAATCGATTAAGTTTCATTGTGAAAACCCACCTGTTGATATTCTTCAACAACACGGTCGAGTATCAATTTGAACCAGTGTGTATAACTCTGAGGGTTCTCTCGAACGTCTTGCCTCAACGTAAGGACGTTAACCCACTTCCAATCGTCAACTTCGTCAGGATTTGGAGTCGGTTGACTATCATAATATCCAACAAAGACATGATCAAGTTCGTGCTCAAATAGGCTATTGTTGAGTTGGGTGTGATAAATAAAACTGAAGAGTCCAGTCAATTCACAGTCGAATCCCATTTCCTCGTTGAGTCGTCGTCTCGCCGCGCGATGATAACTTTCACCCGGACGTGGATGACTGCAGCACGTATTCGTCCACAGTCCACCGGAATGATACTTAGTCTGCGCTCGCTTCTGAAGCAACAATTCGCCTATGGTGTTAAAGACAAAAATCGAAAATGCACTGTGTAATTTACCATCACGATGTGCTTGCATCTTTTCCTGAGTGCCGATTTCTCTTCCCATCGGGTCGACGAGTATTACATGTTCTTGCATCATTTATGTCTTGTTTCCTTTCATCGGTTATGCTTCATAAACCAATCTGCCTTCAACCCAGATGGGTATGATTTTCCAGGTTAAATTGGGGCATGAATCACTATATATAGTATTATTACATATTGTCTATATTTTGTCAATAAATAATTTATACAATTTTCAACACAACTCATATTTTGTATAGAAATTATGTCGTGAGATAGGATCAGATTGCTCACATAGTATTCACTGAAAGTAGATAATTCAAAAGAATACCGAGGTTTTCTGCGTTTAATTCTGAAATTTAGGCGGATATAATTTTTGACGAATTTATTGACAAATAATATACATAATGTTATATTAAATTGTAAGGTTTAGATGTGGAAACGTGAGCATTTACGATTCGGTTTACAATTGCTGGGTGAATTCGTGTAGAGGGATTCAATTTAAATTATATTTTAATATACCTCTCAATGTTGATGCAGTGTCACTGAAGAAACATTGAACTTCCAATAATGGAAAACAACGGAAAAGATAACAGAGGAAAAGATTGATGACGGATGAACAGAAACATGGCATAAAAACCGTTGCCATTCAGACAGGGTTAACACAATTTACGATTCGGGCATGGGAAAAGCGATACAACGTAGTCACACCGCTGCGAACCGAAACGAATCGTCGTCTCTATTCCGATGCGGATATATCGCGACTTACCTTGCTTCGTCTGGCGACTGAGGCGGGGCATAGTATTGGACGAATAGCAAACCTGCCGATCGAAGAACTTCTGGAACTCATTGGAACGGAGGGAATGATTGCGCAGTCCTCTGCCATCGCGAAAGAGGATGTTTCACAAGAAACATCCCTTCGTTTTTACATCGCTTCGTGCATCGCAGCGGTTAAGCAGTTTGAGGCGCGAACACTCGAGTCGACCCTCTTTGCTGCATCAGTCGCCTTTAGCCAGCCTGTTTTTCTCGAAAAGTTGGTCGCACCGCTGATGCGAGAAATTGGTGAACAGTGGAGGGCAGGAACTTTGCGCATTGCACATGAACATCTTGCCACAGCAGTTGTCCGGACACTGTTGGGCAATATTTGGCAAGGATTTGATATATCCCCCTCAATGCCAAACTTAGTGGTCGCAACCCCGCGGGGTCAACTCCACGAAATCGGCGCGTTAATTGCAGGGACGGCTGCGGCTTCAGAAGGGTGGCAAGTCACCTATCTCGGTCCTAACCTGCCAGCTGAAGAAATTGTTGGGTGTGCAGTGCAAAATGCCGCAAAGGCAATTGGGGTGAGTATCATTTATCCGACAGATGACCAACACTTGGCAAATGAATTGCGAAAACTTCGACGCGGAATCCAAGAGCATATTCCGCTGTTTGTTGGAGGGGCAGGGGCAATCGCTTATGACCGTGTCATTAGTGCCATCGGGGCAGCAAGAATCAATGATATGCAGACTTTTCGCATCAAGCTTAAAGCCTTGCGTGCTCAATAGAATGTGTCAGAAGCGTCGGTGAAGTTGCCAACGGAGACAAGTCCAGATGCCAGTTAGAGAAGGAAATCACGTTTTCAATCGGTAGGTGTGGCGGTGCAAGATGCTGTTGCTGCATCTGTGGTACTTGCAGAGGCGGAAGCGAAAGACTTCGGCATTGTCGCTGAAATGGTTTGATGACAAGCCACCACAGATGAGTGTCTTAAACGTTCTATCTGTTTAATTCTATTTAGCTAAAAGATAGTTAATGATTATCTCCGCTGCAACCTGCCCTTTCGGATTATCTCCATGATGTGTTTGGTAGACCATCGCCAATCTACCATGAATTCCATTCCGAAGAATAATTGGATCTGCTAATGTCGCTTCAATACTACCCGTATCACTTGCATATATTTTTTCAGCGTACCACTCAGCTTTGAGTTGCTCCAATGGAAAGGGTCTGTTAGATTTAAAATTGACTAAACTTGGTGCTACCATTTTTCCATCTCCTGTGACCAGCATATTAAGGTTCTCAATTTCCTCAACATTTATATCAACATGTGGGAGATCCATAAGGTTTTGTAGAGGTGCTTTGTTATTTGGTGTGCCATCTGAACTGTAATATCCCAAGTAATCTGCATGATTCAGAATCGTATCACCATCGGTTGTTTCGATCCAGTTTTCTGCTACAGATCCATCAGACTGGACATTCCCCGCGGCATAGATTGATGCCGGTAAAACACCATAAAGGATGCATACATTCACGGCACCGTTTGCTGTTGTTTCAACCATCCAGTTTTTTAGAGACCCTTCACTTTCTGTAATCACCGCACGAATGCCATTGGATTCCAAAAGTTTTTTTGTCGTTTTTGCTTCAACTGTCGCATTTTCCAATATTATCCACGAGGCACTACCTATATAAATCAATACATCCATCGGAGGGGCTACCTCGCCTGTATCCGATACACCAGATCCAATAGGTGTTGACTTTTTCCGCACTTTCGTGCAACTCGCAAAAGAAACCATACAACCAATTAGAGTGATAATAACTATCCATTGGTATTTCCGCATTTATAACTCTCCTGAAGTATAACGTGATATTATAGTGATAGCACCCAACGCCTAAAG
>JAPOOP010000549.1 GCA_026713385.1 Candidatus Poribacteria bacterium
ACATGGGTTCGGGCACTTCATCCGCCTGTTCCACGGGGAGTACTCGTTTTCCAGTGAACTCCAAGCACGTGTCCATGTTGATGAATTAATTAAAATGACAGAGGTTAGCAGAGCCGGTATCTTCGTCGATTCCATAATTTGCCCGACGTTTAAACTCGCGCTTGCACAGATATTGCAAATGCCCGGAATTTCTGGTTTGCCAAATAACTGTGTTCTCCTTGAATTCGAGCGAAACAATCCTGAAGAGGTTGAAGAGGTTGAAGAAGGAATACGCCTTGTTGCGAATTCGTTGTTCAATGTCCTCGTCCTGCGATCGACCGGATACCGTTTTGGATACCGTTCCTCGATTGATGTCTGGGTAACGGAGGACAACTTGAAAAACGCTCCGATGATGCTGTTACTCGCCTATATTATTGTGGGGCATCCAGATTGGAGACGTGCTGAAATCCGGCTTTTTGTTTGTTCCGAGGCTACGGATGCTGAGCGTGAAGCGGACAGACTTTCGACGCTAATGAAAGAGGGACGATTGCCAATTTCAATGCATAACGTGACTTCCGTGTCTTACAGCAGTCAGGAAACTTTAGAGCAGGAGGTAGAGCACCGATCCTCTCAAAGCGATTTGGTTATCGCAGGAATAACAGGGGAAGACCTCTATTCTGAAAAATTGGTGCAAGCACTGCGGTCCTACAAGGCAGCCAATGACGTCCTGTTTGTTCATGCGATTGAGCAAATCTCAATCGATTAAGAATAAAAAGATCTTGGCTTTCCTGTGTAAGGACTCAGTTAAGAGGGCAAAATGTTTCTGGAATTTATGCAGCGCATAGAGGACCTCATAACGACTGTTATCAATTCACCGTTTCGAGGTATCCTTTTAAGTATCGCAACCATTGCTATTTTGCTCATTCTCAAGGCGATTCTGGGGCGTTTCGTCAGGGCGTATGTGTACAAGAACGCTCAACTGGAAGAGAACGCGAAAAATTTCATGGCGGTGTGGGGTTATGTCTGGACGGCTATTATTATCATTTTGGGAATTATTGGTTTGAGTGGCTCTTTCAAAACGCTGGGTATCTCTGCCGGATTCCTCGGCATGATCTTAGGGTGGTCCCTGCAGGCACCCGTGACAGGGATTGCAGCATGGTTGATGCTGATCCTCAAACGTCCCTTCAAAATCGGTGATCGTGTGATTATCGCTGGGATTACCGGCGATGTAATGGACATCACTCTAACGCATGTTATCCTAAATCAGGTGGGAGGTACAATCTCCAGCGAAGAACGTTCCGGTCGCGGTATCCTCATCCCGAATGCGATTCTGTTCGCGCAAACGATCACGAACTATACTTTGGAGGAGGAATATATTTTAGTTGAAGTACCTGTTCGGATTACTTTTGAATCGAATTGGGAAGAAGCAGAACGGATTCTCGTTGACGCAGCGAAGGTGGTTACAGCGGATGTCATCCAAGAGATTGGTGAAGACCCATTTATCCGGGCAGAGTTGTTTGATGCAGGTGTAATGATGCGACTGCGCTACAAAACACGCCCGACAAACAGGGCAAAAAGCTTGAGCGATATTGTTAAAATTATTTTCCACGAATTTGCTAAGAATGACACCGTTGAATTCTGCTATGCCCATACGGAAGTTATCTACTCATGGAAAGACCAGACCACATTGCCAGGGGCACTTCGTGAGGACTAATTATGTTTTTGGAAATTTGGATCGCGATACTCAATTTCAAGTATATCTCTGTGGTGTGGATGAGTTTGGTTGTAATTGGGGCTGTTATTGTCTATTTCCGCTTGACATCACAGATACGCAAGTTTACAGAAGAACACGCCTACAAACCAGAGAACGCCGATCGATTCTTTTTTACGTGGCGTTACGTGTTCATGTTTTCGATGGGTGGGCTTGTCGTTTTTCTTTTTTCTGATGTCTTTGGGATCATCGGACTGTCATTAGCCTTTATTATGACACTGATGGGGTGGGGCATCCGAAACCCAATCATGAATCTGGCGGCGTGGTTATTGATTATTCTTCAGAAACCGTA
>JAPOOP010000552.1 GCA_026713385.1 Candidatus Poribacteria bacterium
ACACTTCCGACTTTTCGCAAAATGGTGCTTTGTTTTTGGAACAGTACTGTTTCAGTTGCCACGCTGGTGACCAGCCTGCTGCCGAACTCTCCTTGGATTCATTCACCGACGATCATTCATTAATCGAGAACCGGGACATCTGGGAGCGGATCCTGGACATGCTAACAACAGGTCAGATGCCGCCATCGGACAGCGATCAGTTTCCGCCGATGGAAGCGTCAGAATCGTTCGTTGCGCACATTGAAGCGATCTTTGAACATGCGGATCGCATGGCTAAGCCAGACCCTGGACGCGTAACAGTCCGGCGCCTCAATAAAGTTGAATACAAGAATACCGTCCGAGATCTACTCGGCGTTGATTTCAATCCGACCGAAAATTTTCCTGCGGACGATGTCGGACACGGGTTTGATAATATTGGTGATGTGCTGACGATGTCACCGCTTCTAATGGAGCGCTACCTTGAAGCTGCGGAGGCAATCGCCACGCGTGTTATCTTGTTGGATCCACCACCACCATCCAAACGTTACCAAAGTGGTAGTCGACTTGATCCGCGCCACGATGATGTCCCTGATGAACGCTACCGCTTGCTCGATCCAACTGCCACAGAAGCGTGGAAAACTGGTCCTTTTACAACAGGAGCGACATATTTCAAGATATCTCCCGATGCAGAAATCGTTTACCGCGCGACCCTTTACGCCGAAACGGACAGCGAAACACCCGTGGAAGTCGTTTTATTCATTCAGAGTGACACATTGGAGGAGATAACCCCACCGGGGAAACTCACGCGCTTAGTTGGCATAGATCCTACGGTAGATAATAATATCAAGGTGTTGAAGTCTTTTGAGATTACCGCCCGCGATGACGAAAAGAGACAGACAATTGAATTCCTTATTACCAGTATCCCTAACATTGAAAAAGTCGGCATTGCGATGCTTAAACCAATAGAAGGTGAACCGCAGGCTAAACTCCAGATTCGCACGCTCTGGGCAGAGGGACCCTTAGACACCAGACCGGATTCTCATTTTGAAATTCTGGCGTGCGCACCCGGTATCTCCCAAGCAGAACAGACCCGTGAAGTGCTAACACGTTTGCTTCGACGCGGCTATCGTCGTCCACCGACCGAAAGCGAAGTGGAACAACTCACGCAGTTTGTAGCATCCGTCCAAGCGGATGGCGCGCCGTGGGAAGTGGGCATTCAAGAGGCGATTAAAGTCATTCTTTGTTCACCGAAGTTCCTATTTCGGTTGGAGTTGGACGACCGTCCGCAGCACCCAGAACCGTACCCGATTGATGAGTTTCAGCTCGCCTCACGTCTCTCCTACTTCTTGTGGAGCAGCATACCAGATGATGAACTTTTTGAACTCGCTGAGAGAAAGCAACTCACTGCCAATCTGGAATCCCAAGTTAAACGGATGTTAGCAAACCCAAAGGCATCCGAATTGGGGCGTAATTTCGGAACCCAATGGCTTCAAATCCAACGACTGACAACGGCTGCCCCCGACCTCGAACAATTTCCATATTTCACAGGTAGCTTGCGCCTCGCCATGCTAAAGGAGACGGAACTTTTTGTCGAATCCATCTTTCGCGAAAATCGAAGCGTCCTGGATCTGATTGATGCCGATTACACTTTCCTCAATTCTCCTTTGGCAAACCACTACGGCATTATGGATACACAGGGAAACTGGAGAGGACAAAAGAACCCCGTACCGGGCGGTGAAAAAATTAAGGGGAGATCGTTTCGCCGCGTCAAGATACAAGGAAGCTCACGCGGTGGAGTACTGAGTCACGCCAGTGTTTTGACAGTGACCTCTAATCCGACACGTACCTCTCCGGTCAAAAGGGGACGCTGGGTTCTGGAACAGATACTCGGTACACCGCCACCGCCGCCACCGCCGGATGTCCCAGAATTAGAAGAAGGGGGTGAAACGGTTCACGGAAGTACGCTGCGTGAACGTCTTGAACAACACCGAGCAGATCCCGCCTGTGCTAACTGCCATGCGAAAATGGACCCGATCGGATTCGCA
>JAPOOP010000612.1 GCA_026713385.1 Candidatus Poribacteria bacterium
TGAGAACCTGAACCCTGCTGTAACCTTTGTTGAAGGAAGCATCCTCGATGTTTCACTAATAAATGAACTCTGTGAGCAGTATCAGTTCGACTATATCTATCACCTTGCCGCGTATGCAGCGGAGGGGCTCAGTCACTTCATCAAACGATTTAACTATCAGAACAACCTCATCGGGAGCGTAAACCTCATCAATGCGGCAGTAAACTACAATGTCAAACGGTTTGTGTTCACCTCTTCCATTGCTGTTTACGGTGCGAACCAACTCCCGATGCACGAAGCACTGACCCCAATGCCCGAAGATTCCTACGGTATCGCCAAATACGCTGTTGAACAGGAACTTGTTGTCGCAAAACGACTCTTCGATTTGGATTATACCATTTTCCGGCCCCACAACGTCTATGGTGAACTCCAGAATATCGGCGACAAGTATCGAAACGTCATCGGTATTTTTATGAATAACATTATGCAAGAGGAACCGTTAGTTATCTTTGGAGACGGTGAGCAGACGCGTGCCTTCACACATATTGCCGATGTCGCTCCGCATATCGCCCACTCTGTGGATGTACCTGAAGCATCAGGAGAGGTTTTTAACGTCGGTTCGGATAAACATGTTTCTGTCAACGAATTAGCAGACTTGGTGATGACAGCGATGGGAAAGGAAGTCCGTGTTATCAATGTGCGTGCGAGGGAAGAAGTTAAACATGCCTATTGCACACACGAAAAGTTCCACGAGGTCTTTGGAAAAACGTCGAAGGTCGCACTTCCAGAGGGTTTGGAAAGAATGGCAACATGGGCGCAGTCCGTTGGACCACGCGCTTCTACCTTATTTACTGACATCGAAATTCGCAAAAATCTACCCGAAAGTTGGAATTTTTAAATAATTGGCTCTCGCTCTGCCCTCCATCACATTACGAGCAGGTCTTTGGTTAATTCGCGACTGGGTTTGGGTACTTGTCCACTAACACGAAGCCTGCAACAACGGCGCAGGCGGATCGAACACGAAACCCTTCAATGTCCAGACCACGTTATTTAACCGCAAGGAACATTAAAAAGACGTTTTGGGTGATGGCGATTACCTTTGTTGGAATGGGGTTGAGTCTTCTCGTCCGGGTCCTATTGATTCCAAAACGCTTCGGATTCGGCGATACAGCAGACGCACTTACTGCCGCATTGACGGTCGTCCTATTAGTGGATACGATTGTCCGAGAGGGCGCTAAATTCAGCCTTGTTCCAGTCTTCGTCACACGCAAAAAAGAGATGACTCGCGCAGAATACCAACGTTTCACGAATAGTCTCCTAATTTTGTTGCTTAGTGTTGGCTTCGGGGTTTTTATTCTCATTGAGCTTTTCGCACCATGGATAGCAGGCGGATTGTTATGGAAATCGACTGTGGATGTGCAGAGAGCTACGACACTGTTGCGATTTTGTGCCCCGCTCCTTATCTTCGGATGTGGTAGTACTGTCCTGGGTGCTTTCCTAAATAGCCAACAACGCTTTAAGACAGTTGCCCTTCGAAACGCTCTACCCGCTGGTGCCGCAGCGTTTATATTTCTGCTCCTATGGAATACACAGAACCTCGAAAACTGGGTGGCGATGGCATACACAGGTGGCTTTATCGCGTATTTTGGGTGGTTGTGCATCGGGGCATATCGCACGGGACACCGGTATGGGTTTACAGGTGTTTCTGTGGACACGCTGCGTTCTTTGAAAAACACGGTTACCTTACCGACACTCGGCTTCGGGATACGACAAATCGTAAACCGTTTGCTGGTTGAGGTATACCTTGTCTCGCAGCTTGGAAGTGGAGCGATTACGCTCTATAAATCTGCCTTCCAGATATTTTCGGCATTACAAACCCTCATCGGTATCAGTATTGCGACTACCGGCTTGCCCGATATGGCGACAGCGGTGGCACGTGATCACGACACAGCAAACGAGAAAATAGAATTAGGGCGTACGCTCAAACGAAACGCACGCATTGCTATCATCATCGGATTCCCGGTAACCCTGCTCCTGTTGATATTCCATGGAAAAATTAGTTGGATCTTGTATGGGAGAGGGACAATCGATCAAGCGTCAATTGAATTGATAGGACAACTCCTCTTTTGGCTCAGTTCAGGAATGATATTCTCCTGTCTGATACCTGTACTAAATGCCGGGCTTTACGCCCAAAAAGCGTACCGCGCCGTTTTCACAAATATGGTGACGATGGCAATCCTTAATTTTCTGCTGGCGTACGGATTAATGGAAACGTGGTGGCTTCTGTCTGTCGCGTTGTCTGTATCAATCACTGCGCTTCTTGCTGTTGGGAACCTGACGTATCTCCTCCGAAGAACACGGGTATCTTGGTTCTAAAAAAGGTCCGATGTCAGCGAAAACTCGTGTGTTAAATGAAAAGAAAAATGGAAAAATGACCTTAACCAAAAATGTTGCGGATTATCACTATCTCATTATAGGGGGTACCACAAAGGCAGCGACAACGTCGCTGTTCACTTACTTGGCGGATCACCCCGCTATTTGTGCTGCGACCTACAAGGAGACCCGATTTTTTCTCAGTGGCGACTATCCGCTTCCTTCGAAATACCGATATAGAGAAGATCAACAGGGGGGTGATGTCGAAGAATACAACCTTTTATTTTCTGATGCTGATGAAACGCAGATTCGGATGGAATCGACGCCCGACTATCTATATTGTGACAAAGCCCGTGAGAGAATTGCCGCATTGCTGCCGTCCGCAAAGTTAGCCTTCAGTCTCCGTGAACCAATTTCAAGGTTAATCTCTTGGTATCGATTTGCGAAGCAAATTGGTAAATTGCCTCAAACTTTGAGTTTTGACGCTTACGTTGAATTGCTGTTCAGTTCTACGAATCGCTATAATGAGACGAAAGAACAGCACTTGCAAACGCTCCAGCAAGGATGTTATACTGTCTATCTGGAGCATTATTTCAACCGATTCGGTCCGGAGCATATCCACACCCTTTTTTATGAGGAACTTGCGACACAACCGACAGATACTATGGTAAAGTTATGCCACTTCGTGGGTATAGATGCCGGTTTTTATGGTGATTACAGGTTTAAAGTGACGAATCGGAGCCAGCAGATGCGAAATTCTGGGTTGCATCGAAAGTATAGAGACTTCCGATTTCAATTACGGCAGTGGACGCATAACAAGCCGGTCATTCATATCCCGTTGCGAGCAATCAGACGAACAATTGAGCCGTTTTATCTCCGGTTGAACACGCGGACGGATGAGAAAACTCAGATGTCAGAAGAAACGCGGCACCGTTTAATCGAATATTACAAGCCGGATGTTCAGACACTCGGCGAATTGATTGGGAAACCGATACCATGGAAAGCTTTCGGAAAATCCAGTTGATGATTGTTGGCGCACAGAAGGCGGGGACCTCTTCGCTTCTCCGTTATTTGGCGCAGCATCCCGACATCCACACGCATGCACAGCCAGAAATGACCTTCTTCCTGCAAGAGCGTGAATACACGCGAGGATATGAATGGGCGTTTGCGAAGTACTTTTGTAGGAGCAAACTCCAGCTCGCGACCTACGACGAAATTGAGGGGCAGCATCTTATCGCGAAGAATGTAATGGTGATGCATTCGCCGGAGGTCATGAAACGGATTTATGAACACAATCCTCAGATGCATCTCGTTGTTCTCCTGCGAGAGCCTGTAGCACGCGCCTATTCTGCCTATTGGTGGGCGCGGCGGAGAGGGTGGGAGAACATCAAAACTTATGAGCAGGCACTTGATGCCGAGGAAGCACGCCTGAGCGAAGACTGGTTCAAATGGCGACAATGTGCTTATCAGTACAACGGTATCTATTACCCACACGTCAAGAATTTGATAACCCAATTTGGATCCAGTCGCGTGCATTGCATCTTAACTGACGATTTAAAGAATAATGCCGAAGTTGTTTGCCAACGACTCTTTGATCGTTTAGGGATTAGTGCCGATTTCAGTCCCACAATTGGTGAGCGACATAACCAAGCCACGCTGCCGCGTTCCGAAAAATTCAACTTTCTCTTTACGCAATTTCTGGCATCTCACAACCCGCTAAGAAGAATCATTCGGAAATTGCTGCCGGATGCCACCGCTTACAAGTTGAGAAAAACCGTTCTGGATTGGAACGACACCCCTGTAGGAGCGAACTCCAGCTCGCGACCGCCTCCGATCAATCCACAAACGCGTGGACGCCAGATGGCATATTTTCAACCATTTAACGAGCAATTGGCTGAGTTATTAGACAGAGATCTGTCTTCATGGAATTTTTAATTTTTTTAATTTTACCTTGCGGAGTAACAATGGGCGTTTGGACTTTGACATGCGTTCCTTAAATCCGCCTGCGCCGTTGTTGCAGGCTACTACCTTGGGTAAGCTAAAACCCGTAGCCCGTAAGCATAGCGGAGGGCGGATATACGGAGAGGTGCTCTATGCATCAAACCCACCTCACCGAACCGATAGGAATAATTAAAATAAGTAAAATTAAAATATGATTTACTTTTTGACAGGATACGTTGCTTTTGAAGAGTTTCTACTGAAGTTTTTACCAGTTAGCGATGCTATCTATTCCTATTTAAGATTCTTTGGCGAAATAATCATCTATATCGCTTTTGGGAAACTCGTTATCCATAAACTTCACAGAGGCATTCCTTTCGTCAAAACAGCGATCGATTTGCCAATTATCGGCTTTTACAGCGTTGTTCTACTTTCAGTGCTTATAAATAACTCACCCTTAATAGGGAGCCTTTACAACATCCGACCATTCGCTCGATATATCGTCCTCTTCTATCTTATTGCGAACTCCGCTCTGTCGGAGAAACGAATTACAACCCTTCTGCGCATAATTCTTGTGGTCGGGGTCTTCCAACTTGTCGCCGGTATCGTGCAGTGGGTAGGCGGACCCGCGGCGTTCGATTTCTTCCTACCTCGCGAATCAACACTCACTATCGGTGGGTTCACCAAAGAGTACAGATTACTTGAGCTCGGCAGAGAGATTGGCAGTGTCTACGGTACTTTGGGAGATACCGTAATTTACGGGGTCTTTATGATTCTTGTCCTTGTTATCTATCTTTCCCGTATTAGGCGACTGGAGTATCTGAATCTGCTCGGTGCAGTGATACTGTTTTTCTTTATAGCGCGTTCATATTCACGCGCCGCAACCTTCTCCGCCCTTCTCGCGGGTGGCGCATGGTTCTTCTTCCATCACGGTTGGAAAAAGACGCTTCGCTTAGCATTAGCGACTGTCCTAATCTTCGGGATCCTACTGGTAGTGGCGAACCCGTTCAACCTTGAATATATAAACCCACGCAAAGCAAGGGTCGGACTCGTCGGCAACGTAACAGGCGTATTTTCCGGGTCCTATGTCCGTGTCGCGCAAAAACAGCGATTGGGGGCATTGATCGGGAATGTTCCAACAGTCCTTATTAATAAACCAATTTTAGGTTATGGTGCCGATCAGAACAGCACGATTGAAAGACTTAATATGAGCAAACGCTCATTCCTCCTCAAAGTCCTCAGTAAGAACGGCTTCAAGGATGTGTATTGGGTAGCAATCCTCTGTTTCTACGGTATATTGGGACTGGGTTTCTTTGCTCTAATATTTTACCAACTCTTTCGCGCTGCGCTACGGCTTTACAGAAGATCTGTCAGTTCATCATCGGATATGGAGAGGAGTCCCCCTGTTTCAGCGGTAACACAGCGGATCGCAATTATCATGCTCTGTCTCGTCGCTGTGACTGTATTCTTACTTTTTTTTAATCGAACCCTTGAATTTCGAGGTTATGGGTTCTACTTCTGGCTCTGCGCGGGTCTCATGTTTGCCAGTGATAGATCGCTCCCA
>JAPOOP010000554.1 GCA_026713385.1 Candidatus Poribacteria bacterium
CTTCCTAAAATAGGTAGCAATAGACAGGTAAAGAGAATAAAATTTTTCCAGCAGGTCATGGACTCTCCTGTTAAATTAGAGGGTTGATTAGCGATTGGTTTTGATATCTTAGATGATAGCACAAGATGTCGCAAATCGCAACGATTTATCGGGAGAGCAATGTGAAGCAATGATAACGCAAAATGTTCTGAAGCATAAATTTTTTCCCACAACAGAATAATAGAGATAGCGAGCATGAAGAAATTGGGGAAAGGGAAACGCCCTATCAAAAACCCCAAGCAAAAACACTCGCTCCTACAGCAAGGGGTTCCTAAATACAAACGGACTGTTGGCAAAAAGATTCCTTGATAAAAAAGGGTTAGACATGGCATACTAAAAAACATAGAAAAACAACACATTTTTGACTCAAAAAATGCGAATCGATTGTCAGAGCCACATATTTCCAAACGCCTATACCGAAATCCTCGCGCAGAATCCACACCCGCCGCAAGTTATCCGCCGCGGCAACGAGGCTGTCGTTACGTACGGCGATGTTCAAACATTCCGTCTACAAGATGAAGCCTATGATCCGGAGCGAAAACTCAAAGATATGGATGAAGCCGGTGTCGATATGGCACTGCTCAGTACGAATATACCCCCACCCTGCATGCTCGCGCCTGAGTTAGGGAGCAAGGGTGCGCAAGCGGTCAACGATGCCATTGCTGAACTCGTGGACGCACATCCACATCGGTTCGCAGGATTGGCATGCCTTCCATGGCAAAATCCAGATGAAGCCATCACAGAAATGGATCGAGTGAAGGGACTCGGTTTTCGTGGGATCATGCTCTATTCCCATATCGGTGGGAAAGCGGTAGACGCACCGCAATTTGAACCCGTCTATACGCATGCTGAAATATTGCGAATGCCAATTGTGATGCATCCCACCGTCCCGACATGGGGTGATGCAATCAAAGACCACTGGATGATCGGTATGATGGGGTTACAGGTAGATAACAGTTTTGCACTACTGCGACTGATTCTGAGTGGGATTCTTGAACGGCACTCCAACCTCCAAATTGTGATGCCGCATGTCGGAGGGATTCTACCCTATATGAGTGGCAGGATCGATCATCAAACCGAAGTATTAGGGAGAGCAAGAGAGAACATCACACAACCACTGAGCGCGTACCTGCAACGCATTTATCTGGACACCGTTTCGCCGTCGGTGCAAGCACTGGAATACGCATATCAGTATTCCGGCGCGGATCGTCTGCTGTTCGGAACAGATCATCCGTGGGTGGATATGCCACGCTTTGTTCGCTTAATTGAGGAGATGTCCATTTCTGAAAGAGACAAAGCGCGAATTTTCAGTGAAAACGCCATAAAATTGTTCGATTTATAGTAAAATACGAGAACTGAGAACCGAGATCTTTATAAATGGACGAGGTGTTTTGTTTAGAGGTTTCCGCAAGAAACCTCGCCAGCGAAAAATGTGAAAGAGAAGAGGGTTTACGACATGCCACATGAACTGACTGATGCAGAAAAGTTTTTCTTTGAAAACAACGGTTATCTCGTTTTGGATAATTTCCTTGCCCCCTCACACGTTGAAACGCTCAGAAGTGCCCTCGCCGAATCCATTGAGAAACGGCGGGAACGTGAGGAAAAAGAGTTGTCCCAAACTGGAATGACACATATCCACGGTGAGAAAAGCACCCGTATCTTCTATATCCTCGGCGACCATCCGGCGTTCTTAGAACTTCTGGATTGGCAACCGATCTTGCCGTATGTCACGGGACTGCTCAATCAGATGCCCCATCACCATGCATCGGATGCCATTGTCGAGCACGCTTCGGATTTAATGGAACGTCGGATGGGTTGGCACATCGATGGACACGACGAAGGCTATCGTAACCTACGTCCGATTCCGTTTTTGCAACTCAAAATCGGCTATTATCTGACGGATATGACAGAAGGTGGACAGGGAAATCTGTGGCTCATACCGGGGAGCCACACGGCGATGTATGATCCGAACCATGAAGATTTGCGGTCCCCTTACGAATATCCGGGTGCCTTGGAGGTATGTGCCCCGCCGGGGAGTGCGATTCTATTCCATAACGCGGTCTGGCATTCCGCTGGCATCTTCACAAAACCGGAGGGTTCCCGCGAAATGCTCTATTACGCTTATGAACATCCGTGGATGATTGCCTCGCAGGAACATTGGGGATATCCCAAAGACTTTTACAACAAGGAACTTTCACCCGAACAGCGAAAATTTTTCCACGGGTTTGTCTTCAATCCACCAGAAGAGCGATGGGGATAGTGCCATAAGGGAAACCTGCCAGCCATGCCTCACAACACAACTCGGAGGTCACAATCATGCGTTTAACCGAATCTCAAGTTTCCTTTTTTCACGACAACGGATATCTACTGCTCGAAGATGCCCTTGATGAAAACGACCTGGGTCCCGTCATTGATGAATATAAGGGAATTATCGCGGAACGTGCCGAGAAATTGCACGCGGAAGGGAAGGTTACAGATACGCACGCCGATAAATCCTTCACGGAACGGTTGCTCCACCTCTCACAGGAAGCACCAGAGATAACGGCGGACTTGGACATCATGCGGGCACGCGGCGAAGCGACGTTCAACTTCCTCAAGAACCCGAAAATCCTTGACATCGCGGAGTCTTTTGTTGGTTCCGAAATTATCTGCAATCCGATCCAACACATCCGTGCTGTCTTACCAAAAAAGAGTTCACAACGGGAACCGACACCTTGGCATCAGGATGCAGGTGTATGCTGGCCCGACACCGATCCCTACTTCATGCTAACTGTCTGGATTCCAATCGTAGATGCGACGCTGGAAAACGGGTGCTTACAGGTGCTACCGGGTAGTCATAAGATGGGGCTCTTCACACACGACTGGTCGTCAGCTGGACTGGCAGTCCCACCAGAACATCAACCCGATAACCTCACACCGAAACCGTTGCCAATCCGGGCAGGTGGCGTTATTCTGTTCCATAACTACACGCTCCACAGTGCGAAACCGAATGAATCGCAGAGCATCCGATGGAGTTTCGATCTGCGGTATCATGATGTCTATCAACCGACCGGAAGACCCTTCTATCCTGGATTTCTCATGCGGAGCCGTCTGCGACCCGAAGCCGGTAACACTCAATATGAAACGTGGTGTCGACGGTGGGAATTTGCGTTAGAGAATTCTAAGGGTGCGCAAGCCTACCGGTGGCCCCGATAGAAAGTAACGCACACACTCTGTTGTGCCGAAGCAAGTATATAGGAGGAAAATGTGCTTGAGATCTCAAATCTACCAACGGTCAATGCGACGCTGAACACAATAAGCGGCATCCTGTTGACGATCGGATATGTGCAAATCCGACAACGAAGAATTACGGCACACAAAAACTGTATGCTCGCGGCTTTTGGTGTGTCCGTGCTTTTTCTGGTCTGCTATGTTATCTACCACTACCACGCTGGATCGAAACCGTTTACAAAGCAAGGATGGATTCGTCCGGTGTATTTCACTATCCTGATTTCGCACATTATCTTGGCGTTTGTCATAGTGCCGTTGGCGTTGCGAACGCTCTATTTGGCGTTGCATGGACGGTTTGAGAAACACCGCCGTATCGCAAAGATTACCTTTCCGATCTGGCTATACGTCTCGGTAACAGGCGTGATTATCTATCTGATGCTGTATCAGTTATAGGATCGCAGAAATCTCTTCTCCTTCACACAGCAAAATCTGCCTGTTAAGGGGGAATACAGAGTTGGCACACTTCAAGAAACGATCTTAATTCTACGCATCAAAGGGACGGAATCCACGCAACATCAAACCTCGATCACTATTAGATTTCTTCGCTTCCTCAGCAGCGGCGGCGAGCTTCTCCGACTCCGCACGATTCGCTGTCGTGGTTCCACCGATGATCACATAGTCATCTGTTCGGCGGTAGCGGTTGATGAAAATCGGACGCGGTTCATCCGACATATTCTGCTTTGAACCGTGCACGGTTTTGACGTTAAAGAAGATCGAATCACCGGCTTTGCCAGAAACGGGGAGCGCGCTTTCCCAGGGCCACTCATCCTCCGCCAGACCGAGGTGCGAGAACGTATCAATATGCTTGAGTTGTCCAAGTTTGTGTGAACCCGGTACGACGTGTAACGCCCCATTTACCAAATCAGTATCCACAACATAACTCAGAATGCCGACGGGTCCCTGATAGCGGTGTTCAAAGTAGGCAGAATCCTGATGTAGATGCTTCGGATGTCCGCCAACCGGCTCCTTATAGAGGCACTGTCCGTTACCAAAAATCTCCACATTCGGACCTAAGATCGCCTCCACGATACTGGCTGTCGTTTCATCAAAAGCGGATTGGAAAAACGCCGCGCTTGTCTGATAACTTACCGACAGGACCATAATTTGTTTGTCGCGTTCGTAGCCCGATGGTGCTGGAATGAACAGCGTACCGTTGGGCGTACGCCATCCCTCAACAATCTGTTCTGCCTCATCAAGAAACGATAGAGATTCTGCCGCGGCAGCCTCAATGTCCTGATGGAGTGCCTTAATATAGGGGGCCATCAGACCGCGTACGACAAGACACCCGTGTTCCTCAAAGATGTCTGCCGCTTTCTGAACATCTAACGCGTCCACGGACATCTCAATATCTTCAACCGTTACCTTAGGTTCCTGGTTCATGTAACACGCTCCTTTAATTTATTTCCGCAGATGGATCAACAGCGATAATCTCTTCGGGTCTGTAGCGGATAAAGTCTTGTGCGTTGAAAGTTAAGATGTGTTTTACGTCATGGACAAGCATTGTAGCAACCAAGCGTGCATCGTGGACTTGAACACCTGACACATTATATTTCACAACAAGCTGTCTCCATTCGGGATAAACATTTGGGGAATCGGGTAGCAAAGGGAAAGCTTCTTCTAAGTCTTGCAGGAGGTCGTCTGTTTCCACCGGTGTGCGTCCAAAACCGTTTTGATTTGCAGACCGAGTTGACACATTCCAGAATTCAGCGAAATTTTGCAATGTCGTCTGTAACTGATACCCGCCCACTTCTAATTTATGCACTGCCTCCCTAGCAATTTGATAACGTGGATCCTCATGCCGTGAAAACCGCAACAGAATATTGGTATCAACCAGACAAATCATAATTTCGGATGATCTTCGTATATGCTTTCGCGGCTCATGGCGTAATCAGATAAAGGTGGGGCATCAGGTCCATCAAATTTCATAGCTTTGGCTGCCAACCGATCTAGTACTGCTTCAAATTCTTCAGTAGACAACTGCGAATTATTCACTAATGGTGCCTCAGTGCCGTCAGATATCTGTTGCAACCGACTCCTATTGGGGTAGATATGAATTGTAATTGTCATTTATTGCGCCTCCTTTTTTGT
The DNA here is from genome assembly GCA_026713385.1 of Candidatus Poribacteria bacterium. Lineage (GTDB taxonomy): Bacteria > Poribacteria > WGA-4E > WGA-4E > WGA-3G > WGA-3G. Next base: position 5,398 of record JAPOOP010000554.1, read on the forward strand.
ATGCGCTGCAGCTTGCTCCTGCCACTTTCTTTCCCGAATTTCCTGCTCTTTCCTGTCAACAGCAACGGCTATTTGATTTAAAATTTCCTCTTGAGCCTCATGGGGTAGCTGCTCAATCCGAATCTCCAGAGAACTCGCCTGCTTTCCTCTGCGATGCTGAGTTAAGGACTCTGTGAGAACTATGGGTTTACGAAGTCCGGTGCCGGTGGTAAAGTTATGTAAATCCTTTTGAATCTGTTTCGTGGCTTCGGCTATTTCAAAAAGTGGCGGCTTCGCAATTCGCGCGAGACCTTCATCCTCGCCAAAATCAAGAGAAAAGCTGCGCTCATGGCCCCGTTTCACAAAATCTTTATAAGTGACGGTGACCTCAAAAGGGGTTTGTTTTAATTCCTCCAACTTCCGCTGATCTATTACATTGACGAGAAAGTGCTCAATCTTCCGACCAGATTCAAAGTAGGCGATCCCATTCTTGATGAAACTGATCTCCTCAAGCGGTATGTCAACACCAAGGATAGAAGCAGGTTTTGTTACGAATTGGACATCACGGGCTGCGCTCGTCCCTATGTTTTCTATACAGAGCGCGACAAGATTAATATAGGCTTCATGGGAACGTAGAGATACCGCAATTTCGGGGGTATCATTGGCTTTTAGTAGGCGCAGCATCAGAGAGGCATAATAACCTGTAATACCTACAAGCACAACAGTAGCGATTCCTATTATCGCACCACTGTTTGCGTTTAGCCAATTTATGACTTCCATTTTACTCTTTTTCACCCCACGACGGCTTCCTGCCAGTCAATTCTTCAAGATAACGGGCGGTGCGGTTTATCTCTGCATTGAGTTTTCGACTCGACTTCTGTCTCGCAGAATCTTCAGCCGCATAAGTCACTCGGTAAGTCCCCTTCTGGGTCTGCAACAGGATAAATTCACCTGGGATATTCCTGTTCACATACCGAAGCATGTCGTGTAGTAACCAATAAACATCGGTGGACGAATATCGCAGTGGGTCGTGAGCAGACTTTTCGCTAACACGATCTAACGTCTGTTTTACAAAGTCTATAACTTCCGAAAGCGTATAGGTTTTGTCTTCTGTTATCTGGATATCGTTCATCTATTATTACCCCACTATTTTAACGGTAGGCATTCGTGCAGGCTGTGCGTCAAAGGTGTCAATAGTGTCAGCAGCGTTGCGTATCTGGACGAGTTGCGATGCGATACTGACTGCGATCTCCGGTACTGTCTTCGAGTTAATATCGAGTCCGATGGGTGCGTAAACTCGCTGAAGTTTCTCTTTAGAAATTCCTGCCTCCAGCAAATCGTCAAATATCAGTTTAATCTTGCGACGGCTACCGATTAAACCGATGTAACCGGCATCCGATTCGACAACACTGTGGAGAGCCGATTCATCGTGCTGGTGCCCACGGGTGACAATCACGACATACGTCAGGGGGGTAATCGGATAGTTTCGGAGTTCCGTTTCGATATCGCCGATGATAATTTTGTCCGCTTCCGGTAACCGCTCGGCGGATGCAAAGTCGGCGCGGTCATCGACAATAACAATGTCGAAATCCAACCAGTTCCCAAGATGACAGAGTGCCTGACCAACATGTCCTGCTCCTGCAATAAGCAACGTCGGTCTCGGTTGTAGCGGCTCTAAGAAGACCGAGGTATCCGTTTCGTTCTCCTGAAACAAGCCAGCACTGTTCCTTTCAAGTACCTTCGCAGTCTCTTCTTCCACCGCCGCTTCCAAAGCCGGATCGCCTAACGTACCGATATGTTCACCCGTGTTAGCAAAGATCATCTTCATGCCAACATCAACGCCCTGCTTTTCACTCGTTACAACTGTAGCACAGACGAGTGGGATTTTTTCCGCGTTCAACGCTTGGAGTCTCTCAAACATCTCAGCTTCGGCAGGCGTCTTCGGTAAATCGATAAAGATTTTCATATTCCCGCCGCAGATGAGTCCATCGTCCCAACCGTAATCGCTATCTAATTGAAACTCAAGCAGCCGTGGCATACCGTCTTGCATGAGTCCGATCGCCTGTCGACGCGCTTCGGCTTCAACACAACCGCCACCGAGCGTCCCAATGTTCCGCAAATCTGGAAGAATCAAGAGTTTCGAACCGGGCTTTTGTGGTGTTGAGCCTTTCGTCTCTACAACAGTGCAGTATGCACCGACTTGAGCAGACTCAATTAGTTCTGGAATTTTTTGGTATATTTCTCTCATTTTTTAATCGTCGTCGGCTTTCAGTCGTCAGTAAAGAGGTATCATGATAAAGTAGAGTGTTTTTGCTTGGGTGTTTCCTTCCGACCACCGACTGCCGATGGAGACCGATAGCCGTTCCATGAAACTTCTATAGAATTTGGTCTTCGGCACTCTGCCCGACTAATTGTTTAAACTGCTCACGTTGTTGATCTGTCAATTCAAGTGGGACAATAGAAGCGACACCATCGTATCCGAGTTGTGCTGGAACATTCAGGTAAACCGATGTTGTCCCGGCTGAAATACGGGTACCAATACTCATCACTCGTCTCTTATCAAGAGCAATAGCCGAAACAACCTGCAAAATATGACTTACCAATGTCCATTCGCCGCTCATAGTATACGGGCAACGCTGCGTAACAGCCTCACAGAGGCTTTCAATGTCAGATTCGGACATCAGTTGAACAAGCGGAATACCGTTCACTCGGCAATACTGTGGAAGTGGGTACGTCTGTTGGTCACTTCCGATCGCCAGAGCCGTCACGTCTTTCACAGAAACATCAATACGTTTCGCAATTTCAGAAACTAAGTGTGCCGTAGCAGCCCCGTTTCCAAGCCCGATAATCTGTCCGTCATCGAGCGCCTGATGTATCCATGCGGAGATGTAATTTGTGGGTGATATTGCTACCAGAATTTTTGCATCCGATGCATACTCCTGGATTCCGGTTACAAACCGCCGAACGAGCGCGATACCTGTCGTCTTTGAAGCTTGAGGAGACCGAAAAACAGATTGACCCACCGGCGGCAACAGAACAACTACGTCTGCATTCGCCAATCCTTCTAACGAATCGAAAGAGGAAATCGCGGTGTCACTTGTACTTAAAGCATTTGCTTCCACAAGATCTCGGAGGTTTCCCGGCGCGCCCTCTTTTGGATGAACAAATCTATTCTTATTCGATGCCGCATCCGACACAAAGGCAACTTCACAGGCTGCCTCCGATTGAGACAAGCCCCAGGCAGTCGAGACGGCTAACTGACTGTTGCCCAATAAAGCTACTTTCATCTATCACCCTATGCAAAACTTACAAATGGCTGTCAGCCTATTAGCGGTCAGCAGTCAGAGGTCAACGGTCAGAAAAGAGCCGTTCTATAACGTTTACGTCTTTACTGATGAAAACCGAACGTGTTGCGTAGCAACCCGACCTGACGGCTGATAACTATTCCCGCCGAGAGCCGATACAAAGTTAGAAACCTGAAAATTAGACTAAAAGGGTTTCAACGATTGCCTGAAATTGTTCCTCAATATATTGACGGTGGTTGTCCATTTCTGAACCTGCCGTCAATTTCGTAGATACCAGTTCATCGTAACGCTCAACATATTCGAGCAAGGTATCGACCTCTTTTTCATAGCAGATCGCCGATGCAAGCACTTTTTCTTTTAATAAGAGCGGGAGTTCGGCTTCCGTAATCTGCGTTAGTTCCCATCGCCATACTTTCTCGGAGATATAGGTGACAAACTGATTGAGCAGATCCCCCTTAAAATCATCACTCTGAAGTGCTTTAACCTCTTGGATGAGTCCTAACACGTGATTGAAGAGTTCGTCCGGAAATTGCTGCCGCAATTCCATAAGCAGTCTACCGGTCGTCGATATCGGAAGCTGATTTTGCAGGAGGAACATCCGCAAATTTGGATAATCTTCAACGCTCTTACTATCACCGAGCCATGTTTCGTCTATTTCGGGTAAATCACTTACATCGAAACTGAGGACCTGCTGCTTGCGAATCTCTTCAAGGTTAATAGCACGCGGATCAATCTTGGCTATTGCTAAAGTGGCGATAACTTCTTCTTGCCGATAGGGTCTGAGGAAAACCATGAGTTCCGCAACTTTTTGCTGTTCTGCCTCAATCGTCTCGGCGTTCGCGGCACCGTTATTCCGTGCTTGTCCACGCTTCCGCTTTTTTTCCTTTTGAGGGGCATTCGCGAGCCGACCTGCCCGTTTTTCCAAAGTATCATGATAACCCAGCAATTCCTCGTAAAGTATTGCAAGCAGGGTATCTCCATGGATAGCAAGCATCGCCGCTGTCGTGACATTTGCCAATTCGTGTCCGGTCTTTGAAATAATCGCCCGATTCAGGTTACGCTCTATTAACTTGCGGTCCTTCTCCGCTTGAATAATAAGTGTGCTTCCCAACATGAGGTTAATTAACCTTTTGGTCTGGTCGGGGACACTCAGATTAATATCACAGGTAGGTTGAATATCGGCAAGGAGCCGCTCACGTAGTCTACCATCAAGCACCAACACCCACAAAGTTGCGTAATGTTGTTGCTCGTCTACTGTTGAAGGCACGTTCTGCAACCATTGCTTTATCGTTGGTAAATGCAATTTTACGTGATCAAGTAGCTGCGAGAAAGTATCATCAGGAATCTCAAAACCCGGAAAATCGCTGGCACCTCCTCGATGCTGTGCCTGCTGATTTCGGCGCTGTGTTTGACCTGCTTTAGCTGCTAATAGAAGATTGACTAACGGTTGAATAATGGCTTCAAAATCCCGTTTGCGTTGACTTGCGAAGTTCGCGAGTTCCAGCAATTCCAACCAGATGGTCGTCAAACGTTCGACCTGAGTCGCATGTAAAGTCGAGCGGAGGGTAATACCTGCCATCTTCTCACGTACCGTTCCACGCGTCCATTGCGGCAAGTAAATTTCGTTTAAGAGTTCGTTATTCTCAAAAATTGAGGGCTCCACCTGCTTGACAAGCTCGGTTTCAATAAAGTCCTGTTCAAACACCAGATCATGGAACAACCCAGCAGCTCGATCCAACACCTGATTCGCCAGTTTGTAGGAGGATTGAATAAGGTGATTCAGGGTTAACTGTTGATTATCCTGTAGTTGCCAAAATTCTATCATGGGGTCAATATTCTCTTTGAGAACTTCGGTTTTCGCTGCTGCGACTGATGCCTCAAAATGTTCGGTGAGATATTCCGCATAGAATTCGACAAAAGTAAGCATAGTATTCCGTAATTCACGGATTACCAGATCGTCCCATACCTTATTATGGACGCGTTGCCCAGGTCCAAGGACAAGGGCTCTTAAACGGGTTTCCACACCCTGTTGGAATTGCGCCATGAGTTGATAGGCGTTCTGATTGGCTTTCACCGTGTACGTTTCGATTTTCTTCGAGCTTTCGCCAATTGCGGTTTCAATTTCCTCAGCGGGCGCGTCGAACACGATAGGCACCAACCGTAGCATCTCCGGGTCAAGAGGATCGTAAACCGCGGCTGTAGCAAGCACTTGAATAGGATCACACTCTTCTTTAATTGTCTCCGATGTGTCTGCCTCTTGATCATCGAATACATTAGACAGTCGAGTATGAAGTGTTAAACCGTACCCCAAATCGATCAGGTCAGGGTACTGCTTGATATGGGTTCTGATGACCACCAGGAGCAGATTGTAGTCCTGCGCGAGTATTTGGTCAAAAAGAACATCTTCATTGAGATGAACGCGATGAATGTGGGTTTGCTCTGGAATGATAACAGTAGCTGGGGGCATCACCTGAGTATCAGCATCACCAATATTTGCGAGCACATACCCACCAGTTTTGATGGTACTGGGTATTGCCAAGCGCGCTTTCAAAACATCTTGGGCGAGTTCGGAAAGTGTTAGGGATTTTCCCAAGTTTTGAATAGTGATGTCAGCGACGATGCCATCGGCGAAATCTGTGATTTGGCGTGCATTCCGCTCCAATTCCTGTATGCTTCTGTGGACCCGGTCATAGTCGTCCTGTGTCTCGGCTGTGACCTTCGCCTCGTCAATCCAGGAAACCCATGCCCCTGGACGGGGCCGCATCTTTACTGTAAGCTCGCCATCTTCTGAGTCAAAACCGGGTAGAATGTCGCCCTCTGAACTCTCTTTTGGTGTCCAAACAATCAGATGTTTATCCGACTTTACACCAAGCCCCAAGCCAAAGGTATCTCCCCAGCTCATCCGCCCCTCAATACTGGATTTGATTTTATCAGTTAACGCGAAAAGCGTTTCCGAACGAAAATTAAGCGATAATCCTTGCATTGGGTCGATTCGATTGTATACCTTTCAAATAAATTTAGCAAATAACTGTGTGAATGACCGGCGAAAAAAAACGGTTCGTCCAATGTTAACCAAAACCGTCACGCCCGGTCTGCTAATAAATTTACAGGTTGACAGGAAATAGAACACGAGATGCGCGATATTTTTTGCATAAGCGTAACGCTTAAAGTCGTGGCAGTTATAAAAGTTATCGATATCAATACAACCCCAACTTTAGCCAGAAGCACCTTCGTCGTTCGTGTTTTGTGCTAATGTCAACCGAAGTAATCACTAAAAAATTAATATTTCCGCCTGCGCCTTATCGGCTCAACTAATGTGCTAAAGGCACAGTAGACTTCACGAGGTTAGTGAATTTCGAGTCCCCATGCGTCCCAGCCTTGGTGCCGTTTTCGTGCAAACAGTTCAATCTTACACTGCTGCGGAAACATTTTCTCAATCCGTTCACGCACGGCATCTGGTTTTTCAGAGTGGCGTGTCCGTTTAATCTGAACGAGTTGCCTCATATTTCTTGCCCCTCGCGGCTGTGGAATTTTACCACGTCTGAAAACAAGGCATAACTCACATTGGCTCATTGTGTAGAAGCCGGGGTTCGGGCGTTGTTTGTCCCAGACAAAAGCCACTGTTGCCCACCGAAACCCCCACGCCTTGCCGAGCTGAATCGCCTGATCAAGATGTGGAGAAGAGCTCCACATAAAAAGCAGACAATTCTCTTCGCTAATTGAGGCAACATCCCATGTCTTCATTTCTGACACCGGCACAGTGGGATAGTGTCGAATAGCACCGCCACTATCTTTACCACCACCACCTGTGTGTTGGAGCTGTCCCTTGTAATCCCATGGCGGATCCGCGTATATGATGCTGTACTTCTTATTCGGGAAGGGAGCGTATGATGCCATCAATTTTTTCTAATCATGACCGTCTGGGAGTTTCTCCATTTCGTTCCGAAACGGGTTTCAGTTACCCTGACGCAGTAAAGTACCTGTACGGTTTTTTAAATGCCTCTATTTCCGTGTTCCTGTCCTTGACCCGTCATTATATCCACCTATTCCGCTTCAACACTAAGCCCTTCTTGTCGGATGTCGTTATTCGAAACGAGCATGTCCCGATCAAAGATGAAGTCGCTGCGAGAACTTCCAAGACTTTCTCCCTCTTTTTGACGTTCACGGAAGTATTGAGGGAGCGTTAACCCTGTCATCCGGATAGCATCTTCAGGGCAAGCCTCAACGCAATACCCACAAAATATGCAGCGGAGCATATTGATTTCAAAGACGTCAGGGAATTTTTCGCGCTGATAGCCTTCCTTGGTTTGCCAACCATCTGGGGCAGGTGCCGCCTGAATTGTGATACAATCAGCAGGACAGGCAGTCGCGCACAAGAAACATGCTACGCATTTAATCTCGTCTTTTTCTGTCACCGTCAGTTTGTGAATACCGCGGTACCTATCGTTCCGTTCATCCACACTTCGAGGGTCTTCAGGGTATTGATAGGTTAACTTCTTTTTCGGGATATGTTTCAGGGTAGTCAACATTCCCTTAATCATCGCGGGGATATAAAGCCTATCCCAAAAAGACATTTCTTCGTTAACTTTCATTTTCTAATTATTGCCTCCTGGACTGCTCTCCGCTACAAACATTGCTTCGCAGTGAGCACCCCATCGGGGTGCAATGTCTATAGGGAAAAGGGGTCCCAATAATAGTTATGGAGAAAGACTCGCTACGGTATAGTTCGGTGCTTCCTCGGTTATATCGATGTCGTGGGGATGGCTTTCTCGGTAGCCACTACTTGACATCCGTACAAATTGGCTATCCCTACGTAGTGCCTCAATGTCCGAAGCACCACAATAGCCCATTGCCGAGCGGATGCCACCGACTAATTGATAAACAAAACTGCTGAGTTTCCCTTTATGTGGCACACGTCCCTCAATTCCACGCGGGACAAGTTTGGAAATATCCTCGCTACTCTCCTCTGAAAGTTGGGCACTTCGTTTTCGTAATGCCCCCAATGATCCCATTCCACGGTGCATCTTATATGTTCTTCCCTGATAGATGACAGTATCTCCGGGACTCTCGTCCGTCCCGGCAAGTAAACTACCGATCATTACAGAACTCGCCCCCGCCCCAATGGCTTTTGCGATGTCCCCAGAATAGCGAATACCGCCATCGGCAATAATCGGCACATCTGATTTATTCGCTTCCTGTGCACAATCGTAAATTGCTGTAATCTGCGGAATACTAACGCCTGCTACCACACGGGTTGTGCAGATAGAACCGGGACCAACACCGATCTTTACTGCGTCCGCACCTGCATCAATGAGACTTCGCGTCCCTTCAGGTGTAACAACATTCCCAGCGACAAGTTCAACATCTGGAAAATGAGACTTAATGTACTCTGTCGATCGAATTACGTTTTTGGAATGACCGTGTGCTGTATCTAACACGAGCACATCTACACCCGCTTCCACTAACCTATCGACGTTCTCCAAGGGCGTTGCGGGCAAAACAGCGGCACCAACGCGTAAACGTCCAGCACTATCCTTACAGGCTTGCGGAAACATTTGGATCTTGTCAATATCTTTGATAGTAATCAGTCCACAGAGTCGAAAATCGTTATCCACAATCGGCAGTTTTTCTTTTCGAGACTTGTGGAGCACCTCTTTGGCTCTATCAAGTGTAATTCCGGGGGATGCGGTAATCAATTCCTTACCGGGTGTCATTCGAGCGGTTACAGAGAGTTCCAAATTGTTTTCGTACTTGAGATCTCTGTTGGTAATCAAACCGACGAGGTAACCATCCTCTGTTACGATAGGGACACCCCCGATGCGGTAACGCGCTGTTACATCCAAAGCATCGCGGATCGTCTTATCCTGCGTGAGTGTAATCGGCGCGGTAATCATACCACTTTCCGAACGTTTCACCCGATCAACTTCAGATACCTGCTCGTCAATAGGGCAGTTATAGTGAATTATTCCGATGCCTCCCTCACGTGCGATTGCAATAGCAAGGGCAGATTCCGTGACAGTATCCATAGGGGCACTACAGATAGGAACGTTTAGCCGGAGATTACGTGTCAGTTGTGTACTCGTATCCACCTGATCCGGCAGCACATCCGATTCAGCCGGAATTAGCAAAACATCGTCGAAAGTTAACCCTTCTTTTGCAAATATCGGGGGGAAGACATCGGAAATTTTGGTCTCCATCAGAATCGTCTCCTTCATTGCGGGTTGAGATAGATAGGATAGGTTCGATACAATGCCGAGCAACATCGCTTGTGGTGTCCCATATCGCACGTTTACCTGAAAACAGTGTTGTTCTCTAATTCCCACATATTATAGTATATCTTTTTTATAGTATATCTTTTTTCTCACGTCAAAATATTTGTCGTGCCAATGCGAAGTAGGTTCCAATCTCCTTCCAAACCGGCATCCACCAAACGGATTTAGGTATTAATAACCAATTTTGTGAAATGAAGTCAATATTCCCTCACTGTTAATTATATGACAAAATCAAAAATATATCAACCAATTTTTTTCAGATACATTTAACTTTCAGTTTTCTATCGGTTGCATGAGATAGATTGAGACAGGATTTACACAATTTTGAGCATCGCACACACCCTGAAAGAGAGATCGTATAAAAAACGCAGGCGGTTTCTTGACACAACCTAACAGGTTTGCGGCGTACTCGCCCAGATGCGACGTGCATCATGCTACAAAAGAGCAATGTGCGTAAGTCCTATGAGATTTGAAAATCGCCCCGACAAAAGAACTAAACGCGTCTGCAATTTTTCCGCTCAAAAATCCATATCCGTGATATACTGTCTTTAATTACCCGTGTGCGTTTGGATTTTATCAATATATGCTCAATAAGCTACGCTCCCCAGCGCTTACGGGACTCAAAGGAGCCGTAAAATGGATAATTTAAACGTTGGAATTGTCGGGCTCGGTTGGGTAGCCGGTGCCCACATCGAAGCCTTCAAAGCCGTTACAGGTTCGGATGTCACCGCCATCTGCTCACGTCGAGAACACGATGAATCAGTATTGGCAGAAACGTACGGGACACCCCTCAAAGCTTACACCGATTTTGATAAAATGCTTGCGGATCCGGATGTCCACATCATCGATATTTGTACGCCACATCCGTTTCATGCCGAACAAGCCATTGCCGCAGCTCAGGCGGGAAAACACCTCATCATAGAAAAACCGATCTGCCTCACATACGAAGATGCGAAAGCTATCCGTGATGCCGTCAAAAGCACAGGTGTCAATGTTTGTGTCTGCTTTGAGTGTAGATACAGCGCGCACTTCACGATGATCCGCTCCGTAATCGATAACGGATTGCTCGGTGAACTCCACTATGCCGAAGTCGACTATTACCACGGCATCGGACCGTGGTACGGACAATACGAATGGAACATCAAAAAGGATTTTGGCGGTAGCACCCTACTTACTGCGGGATGTCATGCCCTCGATACCCTCCTCTTTTTTATGGATGGAAACGTCGAAGAGGTAACGAGTTACCACACGCAATCCACAGGTGCGGATTTTCAACCTTACGAATATAAGACAACAAGCGTCAGTCTTCTTAAGTTTGAAGGTGGTGGAAAAATTGGCAAAGTCACCTCCTGTGTCGATTGCTTACAGCCTTATTATTTCCATATCCATCTCGTCGGCAGCGAAGGAAGTCTTCTCGACAACCGCATCTATTCCGCGAAACTTCACGGTATGGATAAGAGCAAATGGAGCACGCTTGAGACCTCGCTCATTGATTCAGGTGATGTCAGCGATCATCCGTATGAACCGCAATTCCAAGCATTCATAGACAGCATTGGACGCAATGAACCGATGCCGCTGACCGACTTTGACACGGCGTTTGAAACGCATCGTGTTGTATTTGCCTCCGATATGTCAGCAGAAGCAAGTGGCAGAACTGTTAAACTGTCCGAACTCGATTAATTACCACCGCATCGCTGCCTCGCGGTAGAGTTGAATCTGTTCCATATTGCGAGGCACAGCCACATGGATAGACTTGCGCTTCCGATTCACATCCCTGAGTACAATGGGTGCGCGCAACATATTTGTCATCGTAACAATGCCGGAATGATAAAAAGTCCACATGCGTTGCTCGGTGTAAGGGTTCAGAACATATTCTGAAGTGTGTTCAGCAGGATGCCCACCTACGTCAATAAAGAGGTCGTGCTTCGGGTACTCAAGCTCAACACTCGTATCATGTCCCTGTAAAAACAATTTTTCAGGCGGCGGTTTGGGTGAATATCCACTGAGTTTACATTTCCGAATCCGGATAGGCGCGCTTGATTTATTAATCAGGTGCAAAGAGACAACGATGGCAAGGCGATGATTGTCGTCCCGATTGATAAACCACGTATCTTCTGGAATAATCTCTACTGTCAACCCCGGAATCTGTTTTATCCTGTTATAGACGATTGCCAATGCTACAAAACTGATTAAGCCGAGGAGCACCGACTGTCCTGTGGGAGTGGCTAAGAATTGAAGCAGTTGCTTTAACGCTTGTTGTAGCACGCGAGCTCCTTGGCGAGTGTTTCTTCTGAAATAACACCGTATCGTCGAACAAGTGGCGGTGAAACGGAAATGTCGTAAACTGTAGAGGGGATGGGACCTGGGGTCTTCCCTCCATCGACTATCAGATCAATTCGTGAGGCGAGTTCTCCACCAATTTCCTGAACAGAAGTGGCTGGCGGTTCTCCAGAAAGATTCGCACTCGTTATTGCCATCGGTCCGCCAAACGCTTGGAGGATTTTCAAAAGTAGCGGATTGTCTGGAATTCGTACCCCGACAGTGTTCCCTCCAGCGGTTAGCACTGGCAACAGCCCTTTGCTTTCAATAACGATAGTCAAACCGCCGGGCCAAAACCGATCTGTGAGGTGGAAGAAGAAATCCGGTAGGTTTTGAGAGAAGCGATGGATATCTGCAACCGAACTGAGAACAAGCGGAATTGGATTCCCATCGGGTCGTCCCTTTACCATGTAGAGTTTTTGAACGGCACTCGGATTAAACGGGTCGGCTCCCAACCCATAGACTGTATCCGTGGGGATAGCGACAATACCACCTGATTTCAGGCATCTCACGGCTTCTAAACACACATCAAATTCCATTCTTTTAATTATGTGCTCCTGCGCTGTCCTCCACTTCGTTTCGGACAGGTTTTGGGTTAAATCGCAACCAGGTTGGCGCAGCATGTGCGATTTAATTTATTTCCTTTCCATAATAGCACCGTTGGGAGTAGCATTTAGAGAGAGTTCATCTCGGAGCCCTTGCTGATATTTCTGGTAAGCGATTCCCGCAATCATTGCGCCGTTATCTGTACATAGGTTCATCGGTGGATAGTAGACTTCTGCACCCATCTCCGCAGCGGCGAGTTTTAGTGAAGCACGCAGTTGACTATTTGCGGCAACACCACCCGTCAATGTTATGGCTCCGGCACCAGTGGCTTTCGCGGCACGAAGCGATTTGTAGACAAGCACATCCACAACAGCCGCTTGAAAACTCGCAGCAATATCTTCAACGGTTATCATATCAGGGTTTGAAGACTTTACATTCTCTTGTCCGTTCTCCACAAGCGTACCTGCCCGCCGCGCTTTTTCCACAAAATAGCGCACCGAGGTCTTGATACCGCTAAAACTGAATTGATAATCATCGGTATTTCGCATCGGTCTCGGAAATTTCACTGCCGAAGGGTCACCTTTCTGCGCGAGGTCATCAATCACTTTTCCACCGGGAAAACCGAGTCCGAGGTACTTCGCGACCTTATCGTAGACTTCACCTGCAGCATCGTCTTGTGTACCGCCCAATACCTTGTACTTCCATCCCTCGTGAACTTCGACGAGCAACGTATGCCCGCCAGAAACCGTGAGGCAGATATGCGGAAATGGTAAAGTATCATGTACCATACAATTAGCATAGATGTGTCCTTCAATGTGATTGATACCGAGCAACGGTAGATTGTGACAATAGGCAAGACTTTTGGCTGCAGCAACCCCGACAAGCAATGCCCCGATTAAGCCGGGACGATTCGTCACTGCTATCGCTTCCAAGTCCTTAAATGTGACACCCGCTTCTGCCAACGATCTACTCACGATGTAGTTAATGGCTTCAATATGTTTGCGCGATGCGAGTTCCGGTACAATGCCACCATATTCTTGGTGTGCTTTAACCTGCGAAGCAACGACGTTGGAAAGCACTTCTCTACCATCAGCAACAACTGCGGCGGCGGTTTCATCACATGAAGTATCAATGCCAAGTATCTTCATAATTCTTTGTTCAACTGCAAACGGGCGGAAATCGGTAAA
>JAPOOP010000557.1 GCA_026713385.1 Candidatus Poribacteria bacterium
CGTATTATTGAAGATCTGATGATTAAACCACCGAAAAGATAACGCTCTCCGATTTTTTTACTGAACTCACGTTTTTATAGACGTTCTTATTTCAACCCTTTAGGGGCTAATTCTCCAATGGAACTTTCCAGAATATCGGGTGCCTCGGTGGGTATATTTTTAGCGGTTGGCGGAAGCGGGGTATCAAAAAAGTAGTCAGGGTCGGTTTTCTGTCGTTGCCAAGTCTCGCGCATTTCGCGCCAAGCCCCGAAAATCGTTCGCAGTTCGGGCATATCTTCGGCAATTAAGTGATGCAATTTTTTCAAATTGTAGCAAGGCACTCCTGCAAACATGTGATGCTCAATGTGCCAATTCATACGCCAATACAAAAACTCCGCCAAAGGGTTGAGTTTGATTGACCGTGTGCATTTGCGGAAGTCAGGATCATTTTCCTTTAAACCACAATGTTGGGGCAGAGAAACGGCGTAGGATCCCCAGTTAGCAATAAATGCACTAACAGTGATGATGAGTGGAAAAACCCAATACCCCGTGGCGAGTGAAACAACAAACAAACTGCCGTGAAAAAGGAGTAGAATCCAAGACCACCCCATCGAATTTTTATGTTCTTCGGGTTGATCGACATGTAATGATGCCAACCATTCCTGACTCGGAATTTCTGACGGTCCCTCTTTGCCAAAGGCACTACGGATGGTGCAGATAACTGCTGCAATAAGACCGCCTTTGCTAAAGGTGCGACCGGGTTGTGTGAATAAATTTACAGTAAACAGTTGAAGAACGAATAAGGATCCGAGCTTGGGTTCAAGTGGGAGAAGGTTTTCGCGATCCCCTTCGGGGTATAAGGTGTAGCGATGATGATAGGTATGGCTACTGGCGTAGTCAAAATGATCCCACCAACTGATGAGGCTAAAGAGGTAAAGAAAAAATTTGTTCAGCCACTTGGTCCGAAATACGGTGCCGTGTCCCAACTCATGATTGGCTGTCCCTTTGAAAAAACTGGCGACTGTGCCATGCAAAAATAAGGCAATGCCAAAGCCGAGCCACATCGCCTGTGACCAAAAGAGATAGACCACACTACCCGTCAATAACCAGAGGGCAAGATGCCCGCCTGCCTGAAACCAGCCTTGCGCGTCGCTTCGTTTCGATAGATTTCGCAAGGTTGTGTGGTCTATTTTGCTTCGGTACCATTTTACATAGAGTGTCTTTCGTACTTCAGAAAGGGATTGATATGTCATTTGAATACCCTCTCAAATCTGATTTCATGTGGGAGGTAATTTAAACATAAAAATCAAAGCCACAGACCCTAAAAATGTCTTTGACGTTATCAAGCAAATTTTTAGTGAAGCGTAAGCGCAATTTTCCTGTCCATGCATATTCACGTAGGTCATACAATAACACAAACGTCCTGCATTGTCAAGCATGCCGACAATAGACGGGTTCAGAGAAGTGAAGTGATTGAAGCGATTGGCAAAATCCACTATATGCTTCTAAAAGAGCACTTCTTAAACATCGCATTAAGGAGATAAACCGATATTGAGAGAAATGAAGAATTTCAAACTCTATTTCACAGTAATAATCCTGCTACTGTTTACTGCCATCCCTTTCGCACAGGAGACGAATATGGAACGCAAAGAAAGTGAGAACCAGTCAACGAGTAGACTGCGTGTCATCATGATTTCGGATTTTCCACCGATTGGCGTTGTCAAGGGTGGAAATGTGCCCAACGATCAAAAGAGCGACCCGGATGATATGCAGTCGATAGTCCGTTTCCTGCTGTACGCCAATGAGTTTGACATCGAAGCACTGATCGCTTCATCTGGCACCTTTGCCAACATAGCCAAGAAACAACGCCTACTGGATGTGATTGACCGCTATGAAATGGTATATGAGAACCTGAAAAAACATGATCCGTTGTATCCGACTCCGGACTCTCTGCGTTCGGTTACTTTTCAGGGCCGTAGTGGCACTTGGGGCAAAAAGGGCACTGTCAATATTGGTGAAGGCAAAGACAGTGAGGCTTCGGAAGCAATCATCAGTATCGTAGACAAGCCCGATCCTCGTCCGATCTATATTGGCATCTGGGGCGATTGCAGCGTTGTCGCGCAAGCGGTGTGGAAGGTCCAGAATACGCGCAGTGCTGCCGATCTGGAAGCGTTTTTAAGCAAATTACGTATTCATCAAATCGCTACCCAAGATGGCACGATTGGTTGGTTGCGCGATAATTTTCCAAAGTTGTTCATCATTCACTCGCAAAAGACTTATCAAGGCATGTTCGGCGGACGTGATCCGATTTCAGACCTCGCCTGGGTCAATCAGCACATTCGCAATAACCACGGGCCTCTCTGCGATGTGTATCCGCACGAAGGGATGGGATGCACTGGAGTCTGTGAAGGGGATTCGCCTTCATTTCTGTGGCTGGTGAGTGCGAACCGCGGGTTGAACGATCCCGATGACCCCACCCAGGAAAGTTGGGGCGGACAATTCAAACGAGTCGAGAACACCAATCACTATGTTGATGGACCCGGTGGCTCGAGTATCTCCAAGTGGCGTTCCGACTATCAGGGGGAGTTCAAGGAGCGCGCAGACTGGTGTATAAGTCCCCCATAGCCACCCCAAAGTTTTCATTTAGGGAGATTTTTAATGATGAGATACATTTTGCTAATAGCGATTTTTGCTATGGCAGTTTTGCTCGCGAATGCACAAAAATCGGAGGCGAATATGGTTGAACGCTGGGGAGTATATGAAGTAACTCTGAGTGGACCGGACACAGGAAATCCGTTCACTGAGGTTGAATTAACAGCAGAATTTAAACACCGTGATACAAACGAAGGGCAGACGTTCGAGCCGCAGGGTTTCTACGACGGAAATGGGATTTACAAAATCCGATTCATGCCTGATGAAATTGGAGAATGGACGTATACCACAAAAAGTAACACGGCTGAACTCAACAGCATAACGGGACAGTTTACGTGCGTTGCGCCATCAGAGGGGAACCATGGACCTGTCCGCGTCTATAAAGATTTCTATCTCCGCTATGCCGATGATACACCCTACCATCAATTCGGAACGACGTGTTATGCCTGGGCACATCAAGGGGAAGCGATGGAAAAACAGACGCTCGAAACCCTTGCTGAGGCACCGTTCAACAAGATGCGGATGTGTATTTTTCCAAAAGACTATTCCTATAACAAAAATGAACCCGTCTATTATCCATTTGAAGGGGAACCGTTGAAGGATTGGGATTTCACCAGATTCAATCCAGAATTCTGGCATCATTTCGAGCGGCGGGTGCAAGACCTCTTGGACCTCGGTATTGAAGCGGACATCATCCTATTTCATACCTATGACCGATGGGATTTTGAGAATATGGATGCCGAAAGCGATGATCGCTATATCCGTTACGCCGTTGCGCGACTGGCGGCGTTCCGAAACGTCTGGTGGTCCCTCGCGAATGAGTACGACTTTATGCCTGCGAAAGAGGAATCCGATTGGGATCGGTTCTTCCAGATTATTCGCGATCATGATCCGTATCAGCGACTCCGCGGAATCCACAACGGTAGACGTTGGTATGACCACAATAAGCCGTGGGTGACACATACCAGTATCCAAACCTCCAACATGGCACAGGGCATCCGTTATCGCACGGACTACGGAAAACCTGTTATTTATGATGAATGCCGTTACGAAGGTGATATTCCGCAGGGATGGGGAAATATCACAGCGGAAGAGATGGTGCAACGTTTTTGGGCAGGGACGGTCTCTGGATGCTATGTCGGGCACGGAGAGACCTACAAACATCCCGAAGACCTCCTCTGGTGGGCAAAAGGCGGTGTGCTCCGAGGTGAGAGTCCACCACGGATCGCGTTTCTTAAAGATTTCATGACAAACGCACCTGCGTTTGATACGCTTGAGCCGATTGGCGATGAAACAGGACGATACATCCTTGCGAAACAGGGGGAGTATTATCTCGCTTACACAACCGAACCGCAAACGATAACACTGGACTTGAAAGGGGAACAGCCCTATAAAGTCGATCGCGTGGATACGTGGGACATGAAGATTGTCCCTGTTGGCACAGCACACCCCGGAGAATATACATTCGCTTCGCCGCAAAACGGTGTCGCGTATCGTTTTACGCCATACTCACCGGGTGAGAAACTCCGTCCAGAGGCGAGAGCGTCCGCCGATGTCCTTCAAGGCAATGCCCCGCTTACAGTGAATTTTTCAGCGGCAGGGGACCTGTCACACCACTGGAATTTTGGAGACGGTACGACGAGCACTGCTTCAAACCCGACGCACGTCTACGAAAACCTTGGAGGGTACGTTGCAACGCTCACGGTGATGGACCCGGAGGGTGACACGTCAACGACATCCCTTGCGATCCATGTATCACCGGCGGCACCGGCTGACATCGGGACACACACGGAATTTCCCGGTTCTCACAATGGGCTTGTTTTTCTCTGGCACAGCGCGCTTGAAGGCAGTGGAGAGATTGAGCCTCGCGGCAATGCGAAAATCGGTGCGGACGGACAGATGGATCTGACCGGTGGTTCATTCTTCACCCAAAACGTGAATGACACACTTCTGGAAGCATGTCA
>JAPOOP010000442.1 GCA_026713385.1 Candidatus Poribacteria bacterium
ACCTATCATACGCAATTGAACCATGTCGTCATCGAACTCATTAAAGACTGGGGAGAACGCTACCTGATTGGCGTAGATCCATTTCGGATTGAAAGGATCTGGTCTACCCTTTATGAGGGTCCGTGTGTGCGGCATTCAGGTCCACTGACGAGTCCTGCGATGAGTGCGATTGAGATGGCGTGTTGGGATATCGTCGGCAAGGCACTGAACCAGCCGATTTACAATCTGTTAGGGGGCATGTTCCATGAGAAACTGCGTGCCTATTCATATCTGTTGCCATGGCGGCACGGCGATTCTCCAGAAAAAACAGGAGAACTCGCGCTTTCTTACGTCGAAAAAGGCTTCACCGCTGTCAAGTTTGATCCGGTCAATCCGAGCACCGCGGATAGGTTGGAAACGCTCGACTACGCAGAGAGTGTCATCCGAGGAATTCGCGATGCCGTTGGCGATAGATGCGATATTCTGATTGGCACGCATGGACAGTTCAACACAAACAGCGCAATCCGTTTCGCAAAACGCGTCGAACCGTACGATCCGCTCTGGTTTGAGGAACCGCTACCGCCTGAAAATGTCAAGGAGATGGCACGCGTCGCACAATCAACAAGCATCCCGATTGCCACCGGAGAACGACTGTTGACAAAATACGAGTTCGTGGATCTACTGGAACAACAGGCGGCATCTATTCTGCAGATGGATTTGACAATCACAGGCGGCATCCTCGAAGCGAAGAAGATCGCGTCTATGGGCGAGGCACATTATGCCCAGATCGCACCGCACTTGTACGGTGGTCCGATTGGAGGTGCTGCGAATATCCAATTGGATGTCTGTAGCCCGAATTTCCTGATTCAGGAAGGTATCCATACATGGGACGGTTTCCATACTGATATTCTCAAGGAGCCGATACAGTGGGAAGATGGCTACATCATTCCCTCAACGAAGCCAGGACTGGGTGTTGAATTGAACGATGAAGTTTTGGAGAAACATTCCATTGCCGTTTAAAGTGTGGTGTTCTATCCACTTTAAATTTTTGCGGAACGGGCAATGAATTGCCCTACTACGAACGGGGTTATCTCCAATAAGTCAAAAACGGGCAATGAATGGTCTCCCTACTACGAACGGGGTTATTCTTAATTTGAAAGTGGATAAAACAGTAGCGTACAAGAAATCGAATTATTTGAATTGTATCCGTCGAAATGGGTTAAAAGGAATGAGAGAACGGAACACCGTCATATAGATTGCTTTTTTCGCGCAACTGCCGAATGCCATCGCCTCAAGAGCTACCTATATTTAGAAATGGATCACATAGAGATATACCCCATGTACTTAGTTTGTTATTCATGCAGACGCGGCTATCGCGTCCACCAAGAGAGCGTTGACTTTGTTGAGGAAAAGACCTGCTCAAGCGGGCATGTCCACGACATAAAATGCAGGTGTGGTCAGAAGATATATGTTGTCCAACGCGTTGATTCCACACGCTGGAAGTCTATCGATCGTAAAGTTCCTTGGAAGTATCCAGACGAACGCACGCTTAGAAAGTAAAGACGGAGGTATAATGTAAGGAATGGCAACTGCAGAGACACCAACGGGTACGCTTGACCCGATACCCAACTTAGTTAAAGAAACACTGGAAAAATTAGACATCCGTTCAGAACAGATCCGATTTGCCGTGCAAAGTGACATAAGTTCAGCCGGTAGTTACGGCGAAGAATGGTTTGCGCTAACGGATGCCGCGATCTTCACCGTAACAGGTGACGGTGAGGTGCTTCACTATATCCCCTATAAAAATGTGCTCGGCATTCGTGCCGAAATCGTCGTGGATGCTGGCATCTTGGTTCTGGAAACACAAGAAGGCACAGTCGATCTGATTCGGTACTCCAATGGCTGCGCGGCGAAGTTCGGATTTGTTGCTCGATTCATCGGTGACGAAATTGAGCACCGAAATGGTAAACGGGACGAGGCACCAATATGGGACTACAAACCGGAGGAACAATTCTGTCAATCCTGCGGTTTACCGTTGCCAGATGAGTTTTCGCCTTGCCCGGCATGCACGAAAAAACACAAGGTGATGTTGCGGATTCTGTCCTATATACAACCGTATCGCGGTAGGGCAATCCTTTTCATGCTCTTCGTGATCGCTGGCACCCTCATTTCCTTAGCACCCCCGTACTTCTCTCGTATCCTGATTGACGACATCCTGATGCCGAGTGAGGTTGACACTGCTGCTTCGGAAGCATCAAGAACATGGTTAGGAAACATTTTCCGCAACATTGAGTCAGCGACATTAGCTTTGTCGATTGCTGTAGGCACCCTATTAGCCATCCAAATAATCCGTGAAATTTTCACAATTTTTCGGCTACGTTTGGGGGCTTGGCTGACGTTCCGTGTCGCGGCAAACATCCGAGCGCACGTCTATCAACACTTGCACAACCTGTCGATCCGATTCTTTGATAAACGGAAGACCGGGACGGTTATCTCGCACATCACAGAGGATAGTGAACGGCTTCAGGACTTCATGTTAGAGGGACTCTCATTTCTTGCAGTAGAGCTGCTGCTCTTCTTCGGGATCGGCGGGATGCTGTTCTGGATGAACTGGAAACTGGCATGCTTCATCTTAATCCCGATTCCGATCATTGTCTTTGGAGCGGGTTGGTTCTGGAAAAAAGTGCGAAGCCTTTGGCACCGAGCGTGGCGCCGTCGCTCAAAATTGTTCGATGTCGTCAACGATTCAGTATCCGGTATTCGAGTTGTCCGTGCTTTCGGACAACAACGAAATGAAGTCAACAGGTTCGCCGATGCGAACGTAGACGCCCGAGACTACGAAACCCACGCTGAGCTAATTTGGGCAACCTATTATCCACCTCTGATGTTCGCCGTCCAGTTAGGTTCCCTCATTGTTTGGTATGTCGGTGGTCTCAATATTATCGGTGGGACAATGACGTTCGGTACCCTGATGGCTTTCCATGCCTACCTGATGATGTTCTACGAACCGTTGCGCTATATCAGTCCGCTGATTAACTGGGCTTCCCGCTCGATGACGGCGGCGGAACGGCTTTTTGAGGTCATCGACTCACAACCGGAACAGTTGGACGATGGCACCCTTAAAACAATGCCGAATATTACGGGAGAAGTCCAATTTCACAACATGACGTTCGGTTACGATTCGCATAAACCGGTGCTTCGGGACATCAGTCTCCATGTGAAACCGGGCGAGATGATTGGGCTCGTTGGTCATTCGGGCGCGGGGAAATCGACACTCATCAATTTAATTTGTCGATTCTATACGCCGGACGCCGGACGTTTAGAGATCGATGGCGAGGACATCAAGGAGATAGATCTCAAGGATCTGCGCCGACAGATTGGGGTCGTGTTACAAGAGCCATATCTGTTCAGTGGAACTATTGCCGAAAACATCGCCTACGCGCATCCCGATGCCACTATGGAGGATATTATCACAGCGGCGAAGGCGGCAAACGCCCACGAATTTATCGTCAAGTTCCCCGACGGCTACGATACAGAAGTCGGCGAACGCGGCGGACGCCTGTCTGGCGGCGAACGACAACGTATCTCCATCGCACGGGCGATTTTACACAACCCTCGGATTCTGATTCTCGATGAAGCCACCTCATCCGTAGATGTGGAAACTGAGAAGAAAATCCAACAAGCGATCGATAGACTTGTGCAGAATCGGACGACGTTTGCGATTGCGCACCGGCTTTCTACGCTCCGAAATGCCGATCGGCTTTTCGTGATTGAAAAGGGAAAAGGCGTTGAGTGTGGTTCTCACGAGGAACTCATGGAGCAAAAGGGTATTTATTACAAACTCGTAGAAACCCAGCGCGAAGCCGCTAATGTTCGCGCGGCAGCACAAGCAGTGGAGAGGTAAATATGCAAAACGAAAATATAGAGCGGAATCGCGAGCACAGCTCGCTCCTACTTGCTGCGGCACCGACAGCGAAGCCAGCACCACCCGAATCAGATGACTTTACGCCGCGCTACTTGGATGCCGCTGACCTGACGCTCACGCGTGCCGAAGTGGGAACAGCGCGGCTTGAAATTCGGAATGACGCCTGCTATCTGCGCGTGGTGGTGCGGCGGCTTATGCCACTCAGCAATCCGGATAGTTATATCTCCCTTGCAGCGGATGAGGATACCGAAATTGGGATCCTCGTGAACCCATCAGAACTCACACCGGAGAGTCTCAAAATCCTGCAGGAAGAGTTGGATAAACGATATTTCACGCCAACAATCCAGAAGGTGTATCGGGTGAAAGAGCAATTCGGTATCCATGAATGGGAGGTTGAAACGGAGCGGGGTCGTGTGACCTTCTCGGTGCGTGGATTGAATCAGAACATCAAACAGGTGCCGCCTGCGCGACTTTTCGTGACAGATGTCCGAGGCAATCGATACGATATTCCGGATTACCGAGAACTGGATGCAGAGAGTTACCAACAGATTCAACGGCATCTCTAAGGATACCAAGGACACGGAATATCAAAAAATTGAGGAACTTCAGCCGTAATGAAACGGAGGCGGTTCTTACGGAGAAGGGGGAAATCCACAGAAATACCCAAGCAAAATACTTCTGGCAATACGCCGAAAGTGCGACCAATAACTGGCTTATTTGGGCGAAATCGAGGTATTAACTTGACATTATATATCGAATTAGATATAATTGGGTAATACAATTCAGAAACCAACGTGGAAGAGGTGGGGTGAGTCTGGGCGATCTCAGAGCGGGATCGTTTTCCAACAGCGTCATCAATTCGGTCTCTTCAACATCGCTCTATCCGATACTGATATTAGAACCCTGATGCAGGGCTGGCAGTTTCCATTACGGCTGCCAAACCGTCTGGTAATCTTGCCATTACATGGGATAAGATTAAGCTGTAAGAGGACGGTTTTCCATTTTCTATTCTATCTCAGGTTTTTCCATTTTCATTCTATTTCTCAGAAGGTAAGGAGGAACTATCGATGATACGGGTATTGGTAATACAGGTCATAGCTTGCGCATGTCTAACTTTTGCGTTCCCTTCACTCAGCGTAGCTGAAGTTAGCGTAGATGACGCAATCGGGATATGGCTCTTTGACGAAGGTAAAGGAAATGTAGCGAAAGATTCTTCACCCAATGGCAACGATGGCGAGCTCATAGCCGGACCTAAATGGGTTGAAGGTAAGTTCGGCGGTGCTCTGGAATTTGATGGCAGCGGGACCTCGGTCGAGACGGAAAGTGCTGACAAACTGGCTGAGTTTGAACTCGGCGATAAGACCGATTTTACTGTTACCGCTTGGTTTAAAACGGATACAGGCACGGGTTTCATAATGAGTAAAACAAGGCTGGCTGGGGACTGGACTGGGTTTGAAGTCAAGTTCAGTGACGGCGGACAAATCAGGACCTGACTACAGACTGAACCTGTCACAGTTTGTGACAATAGAGGTGCGGGTCTTGACGACGGGAAGTGGCATCATCTTGCGGTGGTTTTTAGCAGAACAAAGGGTGAGCGATATGTCTACGTCGATGGAGAACAGCAGGGAAACCCTATTGACCATAGCTCGGTGAAAGGTAGCATTGATCACGAGAACGGCTTTGCAATCGGCGTCAGCATGGGTGATCACAGAGGCGGTTCATTTTTCAACGGTGTCATTGACGAGGTCGCCATTTTCAGAGGCGAGTTGGATGAAGACGATATCGAGACGGTCATGAATAATATGGAGGAAGTGCTCCCAGTTTCTCCATTGGGGCACCTCGCTACCACATGGGGTCAGGTTAAGCAGGCTTCCCAATAGATATTCCCTTTCATCATCTCTTCGGTGATAAGACCCCGTTGCTTTCGCGCGGGGTCTATCACTTGCTATCCTCAAATAAAGAAGTTCGAGAGAACGAAGCGGCAAGGAGGTTTTGATAATGGAAAATAATGAGAGAGAAATTCTATATAATGGGATTCGTCTGCCCGAAGAGTGGCCCCCACGAAATTTGTGTGACACAACCCTTTCACCTCTCTCAGTACCCTACTTAGAGAATCCCCCGACAGTTATTTATATTGATACGGGAAGACAACTGTTTGTAGATGACTTTCTCATTGAAGATACCAATCTAAAAAGGGATTTCCACCAACCACGCTTATATGAAGATAATCCGGTTTTAAAGCCTGAAACGCAACTGGAGCTCAATAATGGGAAATATCCGGTTGCCTCTCCGTTTAATGACGGCGTTTTTTATGATGCCGAAGACCAGTTATTTAAAATGTGGTATCATGCTGGATGGTTCGATGGTGTTGGTTATGCGGTAAGTGAAGATGGCTTACATTGGCATAGACCCATGTTAGATGTAGTGCCAGCTACTAACAGGGTGCTTCCGGTAAGGGACGGATATCGGCGAGATGGAGCCGCAGTCTGGTTAGACCCCGAAACAGACGACCCGAATCAAAGGTTTAAAATGTTTGTATACTTCCGTTCTCCTGACGGGTCAGGCGGGGAAGTTTATACCTCATTTGATGGTATCCACTGGGGGAACCCAGTAAGAACGGGTCCTTGTGGGGATAATACGACTTTCTTCTATAATGCCTTCAGGAAAAAGTGGGTCTACAGTATTAGAACCTCGAGTCGTACGCTTGGACGCACCCGAAGCTATCGCGAACACGAGGATTTTATCAAAGGTGCTTCATGGAAGAAGGAAGATGTGGTCTTCTGGTCGAGAGCGGATGAGCTGGACCCAGCTGACCCTGACCTGGGATACGCACCTCAGCTATATGACGTTAATGCAGTTGCCTATGAGAGCGTGCTTCTGGGCTTGTTTGCCATTTTTAAAGGTCCACCCAATGAGCTATGTGCCATAGGGGGATTCCCTAAGACGAATGAACTGGTGTTGGGTTATAGCCGCGATGGCTTCCACTGGCATAGACCTGTTCGCAGTCCTTTTATAGCGGCATCGCGAGAGGAAGGCACCTGGAATAGAGCGTATATTCATGCGGCAGGTGGTGGATGTTTGGTAGTCGATGATAAGATTTACTTTTATTTTGGTGCTTGGTCGGGAGAGTCGCCTACACTCGGTAGACATATGTATGCAGGAGGTACGACTGGCGTCGCGATACTTCGCCGAGACGGTTTTGCTTCCATGAATGCCGGTTTATCGACTGAATCTTTAACAACGAGACCCGTGATATTTAATGAGGGCAAGCATCTTTTTGTGAATACGAATACAAAAAAGGGTATGCTCCAAGTTGAAATTTTAGACGATCAAGGCACTGTGATTGCGCCGTATTCCCATATAAACTGCGTTCCTATAAGCACGGATACGACCTGTCAATTAGTAAGGTGGAAAACAGGAGAAGATTTATCTTCTCTAACGGGTAAATCGGTGAAATTTAGGTTTTATTTAACAAACGGACAGTTATATTCTTTCTGGGTGAGTCCCGATTTAGCAGGTGCCAGCGATGGCTATGTGGCGGCTGGAGGTCCAGGATTTAGCACTGCGATTGATACCGTTGGCTCTCTCGAAAGATCTTAAACGTCCGCACTTTGCACAACAGGAAATATAGTAGTCCTCTCAGAACGACCTGCTCACGCAAGGAGTATCGAATGGACACATCATCTACACATTGGAGTGAAACCGACACCGTCGCCGGAGCAAGCCGCGTGCATGACCTGCTGCGGCCGGAAGTGCTTCAGGCATTTGACCGCACATTCTTCGAGCGCGAAGGATATTGGGTGTGGGAGGGTATACTGACCGACGTCGCCCGCAAGCGTTGGACGGAGAGTTTGCAGAAGCTACAGCAGATGAACGATGAGATCGTCATGGACACCGACTGGGCTGCCATCGACTTCGCGGGTCGGGGTCTCCAGCCGCCATTGCCGGAGCAAATCACCCCAGAGTTTTTGGCGACGTGTTGCGGGGGCTCAGAGCAGATGCGTTTCATGCCACGAGGACTGTTTGGATACATGCGCGAGCACGGGCTGTTCGGACCAGGTCCTGCGTTGGTGACACGCGGGTACGAGTCGCAGGGCGTCATGCCGGAACATTTCTCGATTGGATACGACGACTTCATCAGGGATGTCGCCACCGCCCACCCTCAGATGATGGAGTTATTCACCAAACTTTTCGGTGACCGCTTCATACTCGACCACTGCAACATGCTCAACCGGACACCAAGCTCAATAGGGCGGCGGTGGCATGCTCACCAGTATCGGCAGGGGCAGTACGAGGTCGAAGATCCTATCGGTACCGGACACGCCCTTACCACCGAGTATCTGCAACGGCAGTGTATTCGGACGCTCTGCTACCCAGAGGGTGCAACCATCGAGGAGGGTGGGGAACTTGGGGTCATCCCGGGTGCGCATCTCTACCGCATTCCGTACAAATGGAGCACCGAGCGCCCCGATGATGACGCCGCCATGAAAGCGGGCTGGCTGAAGGGAAAGGTCCACGCCTTCACGGGCAAGCCGTTGGAAATGGTACGCTTCTCGCTACCGCCTGGGAGCATGGTCTCGTTTCCGCACCATATGCCGCATCATGTGGGCCATCGCAAGCCCGGAACCCCGACCCGATGGGGCTTGCTGATAGCGTATCGGACACCAGACCCCGACGCAAGCCCTGCCAAGTGGACAAATGGCATACCTGTCCATTGGGTGGAACGGGCCGCGGCGGAAGGAAGGCTCTCCTCTGCGGCACGCCGAGTGCTTGAGGCGGACAATCCCCTCGACTAATTGGATCTTTCAAATCGACAAAATCCGGCTTCAGCCAAAGCGTTATGGCTGACTACAGATGAACAAGTCAAAACGGTTCGATACTTCCTTAAACCCGACGAGCAAATCTGTTGGCATATCCTCGCGGGCAGTTCTCATTGGGCTCGTCTGTGCCGCCGGGGAATGTCTGATTGCACCTTACAATGATTACGTGATTCGCAATGTCTTTCTCGCTGGCGGTCATTTTCCTGTCGGTCCATTTTTTGTCCTGACCCTCCTGGTGCTGATTGGCAACCGCATCTTGAGCGCAGTTTCCCCCAAACTCGCGCTATCGGCGGGTGAATTGGTGACGATTTGGTGTATCATGGCAGCCGCCTCCGGCATTCCTTCGACAGGCATGATGAGATATGCGTTTCGCCCGCTTGTCGCCTACCAGTATTTTGCGACACCCGAAAACGATTGGCAAGCACTTTTCCATCACTATATTCCGCACTGGCGCGTTGTTCGTGATGAGAATGCTATCAAATCCTTTTATGAGGGCATCTCTTCGGATGAATCCATCCCCTGGGGGGCATGGCTGATACCTCTCTTCGCTTGGACCTTTTACGTGTTTGTCCTCTACTTCGTTGTGATATGCCTCTCGGTGCTGCTGCGTAGACAATGGGTCGAGGTCGAGCGGTGTAGCTTTCCGCTGGTTGTGTTGCCTGTGGAGATGGCAAACGACCTACCGGGCGCGAGAAATTCACTCTTCAGGAACAAAGCATTATGGGTCGGATTTGCTGTTCCGCTATGCATTCACACGTTGAACGGTCTTCATGCGTTCTTCCCTGGCGTGCCGGAATTTCCCGTCCGATTCAATCCGCATCCCTACTTAACTGAAAAGCCTTGGAGTGCCCTGAGACCTTTGCAACTCAACTTGTATTGTTCGATGGTGGGGTTCAGCTATTTGCTGGCACTTGAAGTGTCGTTTAGCCTGTGGTTTTTCTTTCTATTCTTCAAACTCCAATGTCTTATCGGCTCGATGCTCGGTTTCCAAATCACCAAAGGTCCAGGTGTGCAGTGGAACGCGTATTCATTCAGCGCATCTCAGGAAATCGGTGCGTGCCTCACCTTTGTCATCTGCACCCTTTTCATAGCACGGCATCACATCAGAAGCATGTTTGTCAGTGCCTTTCGCAAAAGCGATGACGCAAACGAGGCGATGCCCTCTGGTTTGACAATTATCGGTCTCATCGGCGGGATATTGTTGCTGGTGTTTGCCAATCATCTGATGGGAATGTCGTTGGGATTCGCACTGCTTTTTGTGCTGGTGCTTTTAGGAATTTACATTGTCTTGACATGGCAAGTCATCCACGGCGGAATACCTTTTGTCAATCCTTCGTATTCAGCGCATTACGTTCTCTTTACGACGCTGGGTTCGGCGAGAATCAAGCCTTCAACGATGACATCGCTGTTTATGCATCCGGTTTCTCTCACGCGCGACTTGCGGGAGATTATGATGCCGTATGTGGCAAACGGTCTCAAGGCGGCTGATGAAGTCAAGGTCAGACGGCGGGGGCTGTTAATAGGTATGGGCGCGGCGATGGTTATCGGAACGCTTGTCTCATATTATTCAGTCCTCAATGTCAGCTATGCCCATCGTGCGCCGTACACAGGTGGGGCGGGCGACATGCGGTGGCTGACTTCTCTGCTCGTGAGTGCCGAGACCGGGACGGACTGGACGAACACAGGTTTTATGGTCGGCGGTAGCCTTTTCATGGGGGTGTTGATGTGGCTGAGAAGGGTTTTCGTGTGGTGGCCGCTTCATCCCATCGGGTATACAATGCTGAGTTCTTGGGCATCATTAAAGCTGTGGCCCTCAATCTTTATAGGCTGGATGATAAAGTATAGTCTCGTCAGGTACGGGGGATTGAGAATGTATCGAAGTGCGAGACCGATATTCCTTGGGCTTGTGCTTGGCGAGATGACCTGCGCTGGAATCTGGGCACTTGTTGGAATGACAACGGGTGTCAGCACGGGTTATCGAATCTTGCTTAGTTAATTTGAAACTATAGATCCTTAACTGGATTTTCTGTTCCATCGCACCACAAAGTCCACGGATGTATCTATATGCGCTGTTTCTGATATGGACATCTCGGATTGGCAAATTGGACGTTTGTCATTTTTTGTTACATTCAGCAACACAACAATTAGTCGCTCTGTCATCTCACTTGCACAGGCAGAACTTGCTGAATGCGGTGCAATTGTACGATTCAAAGACGGAAAGCGATAGACTCTCCTCACCGATTGAAGTTCTATGAAACTCATTAAAAATGCGCCTTTTTTGGAGGAAATTTCAGGCTTTTTTCACTCTATACTTTCCGATAAGTGTTGAATTGTAGGGGCGTATATGGTATAATAGAATGTAAGAAAAAGTTTTAGATTTGGAGGGAAGGCACCAATGACATTCATAAATTTCAAAGTAGGTTGTTTAAGTGGTATTGCCCCAATCCACTGATTTTGGTGTCATTTGGACTTGTATTTTAACGAGCCGCACGGTAAATTAAAAAAATGAAACAGAGACGTTTCCACGCAGTTATTGCTTCGATCGGATTGCATCTGCTCTTTGTCATAATTGCGGCGTTGCTGTTATCTGGACAGAGAGAACGGAACAAAGATACGTTTGAGGCAACAATCGTTACGCTCAATCCATCAAGGATAGCTGTAGAAATCCGACCAACCCGGCGTGCTGTCTCAACGAATACCCCGATTTTAAGTGAAACCTCTACGGAAACCCGCGTACCGACACAAGCATCGCAGATAAGCCAACTTCCGAGAAACGAAACGGAGGTTGTGCGAGAAGTCCCACCGTTAAACATCGAAACCGATATGCTGAATCCGACGGAACTATCGGTAACCCCCACACTGCCGAATAGTCGTCAGTCGACAGACGTCAGTCGTCAGTTAAGAGGAGGTTTGGTTAAACCAGAGTCCTCTTTAACTGATAACCGAAAACTGAAAACTGACAACTATTCAACAAGGAGTCGGGGAACGGATACATCTAAAACGGGACTTTCGGAATTTCTGGATGGATCCTTACCGACAGGCGGTTTGGGAGATGGGTTCGATACTGCGTTCCGAAACCTTGTAAAGGTCCCGAAAGAGAAATTGGCGGGTATCCTTGAAGGGACAGGAAATGAGATTCGCGGGCATATTCGATTAATTCGACTTAAACACTCGTTGTCGGATTGGTGGCAGGACCCGACCGCTATTCCTGCGCTTATCAAGTGGCTGGAGGAACAGACCCCGATTCGGGCAGATATGGATTTCGCTGGCGGCGCGCTACGGCTCACTGATCCCCAGATTATGGATGCCCCGCTCATCATTATGACCGGACACGATAAAGACATTACCGTCGGACGCGGGCTTGCCAAAGATGGACCACTGCAAACGGGTTTCACATCAGCAGAACGCGCAGCACTTCGGAAATATATCGTTGAAAAGGGCGGAATGCTGTTTTTCGATGACTGCGGCTTCCATGGACTTTTCGCACATATTGTTGCCGATGAACTCAAACAAATTTTTCCAGAGTATCCGCTTGAGATCCTTCCGCATGACCATGAGTTGTATAGCATCCATTACAACCTGCCGAAACCGCCGACAGGCGGCGATGTGTTCTGGGGAAATGAAAATAATGCACAACCGACGCAGTTCCGTTATCAGAAAGGGATTATCATTGACGACCGATTGGCAGTGGTCTACAATCGCAAGGATTACCTGTGTGCGATGGAAACCGCAGAGATCGAGAGCCGCACGATGTTACGACTCCGCCGTTCCACGGATGTCTATCGGTTTATGTCGAATCTGCTGATTTATGCGCTGAAATATGGCGGGAATACGGATAGGACAGGATATAAGGATTTTTAATTTTACCTTGCGGAGGAACAACGGGGTTTATCTTTGACTTACCTTCCTGATATCCGCCCTCCGCTACGCTTACGGGCTATGTTCCTATTACATTAGAAACTACTGGCTATTGCTTCTGCGAGGTCTTTTGGAAACTCGAAAAGTGACCCCAAGTTCGTCCGAATTATCATGCGTCTGATGCTCCTATTGACGTTAACAAGTGAGGTACGTCCGCCGCTCTGGCGGATTTGGGTGCTGGTCGTGATCAGGACCCCTAAGCCTGCACTATCCATTGTTTCTGCACCTGCCATATTAAAAATCAGCGTTGGTGCTCCACCTTGTGCCTCAAGTTGTTGAATATGTTCTTCAACCATGGTTTTGAGGATCAGGGCATCTTGCCCGACAACTCTTCCCTTAATCTCTAAGAGTGTGAAGTTCTTCGTTTGAATGTTAATTTGCATAAGTTCCCTCTGCCACTTTTATACCAAAGTTTAGACGATTCTGTGTACGTTCGTGCCAAAAAAACAAACATCTTTTCAGAGATTAAATCATAACAGGTTTCCGTTTTCGTTTCAAGGGACAAGATTGTCTGAAGGTCTGCCCTCCACACATCATAAAAGACCTGACAAGCAGCAAAATCATAGTAAAATAGCTTGTGTTTTGACTCAAGATGGTGCGGACTTCAAGGGATTCGGATTCCGCATGTTGCGCAATCAATCAGGGAAAGTATTGTCTATGTCCAATAGAACAGATTTTACGAGTTTTTCTAATCCCATGCATCGTGTAAGAACCGGAGCCAGTTGCCGTGCATGATCGCGGCGATGTCATTGGTACTATAACCACGAGCCTCCAACAAGCCCGTTAAGTTTTGCAAGTCAGCGATGGTGTCCAAGTCACTCGGAGATTGCTCGCGACCATAGCCACCATCTAAGTCAGTGCCGATAGCGGCGTGCCGACTGTTGCCTGCCAATTGGCAGATATAATCAATATGGTCAACGACGGTGCTCAAGGTCACCTTGTCGTGGGGAGTTTCACCGGTAACCCAGCCTGGGTGAAGCATCCATGCGTCAAAAGCGGCACCGATGACCCCATCCCGCTCAAAAATCGCACGTAACTGTTCATCACTGAACTGACGTTGATGCGGCACGAGTGCGCGGCAGTTATTATGACTGGCGAGGACTAATCCGCTGTAGTGTTCTAACGCCTGCCAAAACGACTGATCAGAACAATGGGTGAGGTCAAGGATAACGCCTAAACGTTCCATTTCAGCCAACAACGGCGGACCGAGTTCAGTCAATCCAATTTCTGTGCCTGTTCCACCGGCGTAGCGTCCAGGACCGTAGTGCGTCAACCCAATCAGACGCAAACCGCCATTCACCCACACCTCTAACTGATCCGGTTGAAGAATCGGGTCGGCCCCCTCCATGCTAATCACGAATCCCAAAGGCGGCGTATTATCAGGGTCGCTTGTATCAGTTTCCCATGCCTGCCAGTCAGCGATGTGGTTGTCTAAATCCTGCAATGCCGTAATGATACGGACGTGTCCTGTTTCTTCTAAAGCGCGATAGTAAGCCAATTGCCCTTGGGCGACACCACAGGCTTGAACAGGCGAAGCAAAATCGAAATGGGGCGCAGGTCTACCGGTTGAGCGTGCAAATAGGGTAACGAAACTCAGAGCGATTCGTCCCTGACGCATTTCTGGGTACGCGACTGTGCCTTGACCCTTACCGGGTATCCCTGTTTCTTGCGTACGAATCGTATAGGCGGAACGCAACAAGTCCCGGTTACCTTGTAAAGCATTCATTGACAAATCGAGATGTGCATCAATAATAAGCATTTTTTAATTTTCCTTGCGGTTCGGTCAGGTAAGTTTGATGGATGAGGCACCTCCC
>JAPOOP010000294.1 GCA_026713385.1 Candidatus Poribacteria bacterium
ACCCAAGCGGACATCCACCAATACGGATTTTGTCCAGTTGTTCTACGAACACAACCGAGCAGAGATACGAGGTGATAAACCAAATTCCCAATAAGATACCGAGGTATTGGAGATTTTTTCGCCAATATGCTTTATTTTTCGGTGATGACTCCATAGGTGGTCTCCTCCGTTAAACCATAAGCACGCAAGAGTTGTAGTTTCCAAACCTGATGTGCATAGTAGTAAAGGGTTGATGCCGAGTCAATAATTCTTCGGAAACATTAACCGTTCGACCTGTTCAATAAGAATATGAAGGACTTTAATGTGGATTTCCTGAATACGATCTGCGGTGTCCCCCGGAGCAATTAAATAAACATCGCAATGTTGTTTAAGGCTTCCGCCATCTTTACCCAACAATCCAAACACCTTCATCCCACGAGATCTCGCTGCCACCGCCGCACGCACAACGTTTTCCGATTTTCCACTGGTTGAGAGTACCATAAGTAGATCACTGGGATGTCCGAGTGCTAACAACGGACGTGCGAAAATCTCTGCGAATCCGAAATCATTCGCCGTGCAGGTGATGTGTCCCGCATCACCGAGTGCGATCGCAGGAAGCGGCTTTCGATCGCTCCGAAACTTCCCTGTGCATTCCTCAGCAAAATGGATTGCATCGCACAAACTTCCACCGTTGCCACAGGTAAAGACCCTACCTTCTCGTTCAAATACATCTCGTATCATTTCTGCTGTTTCCGCGATGGTTGCAATATTCTCAGGGTTTCGGGTAAAACGATCCAGTACGTCTTGCGCTTCTAACAACGCATCGCGAATGTTTTTTAATCTTTCCTTGCGGAATAATGACGCGGGTTTCATGTTTGACGTGCCTTCCATCTATCCGCCTGCGCCGTTGTTGCAGGCTGCTTTCTTTTGCTAATTTTTACACTGGACATAATAGCCATTATACGGGTTAGAACCTACACAAAACCACGGAATTCTGCTACGAACCACACGCTCAATGCGGTTAGGGGATTTAGTCTTGTGAGAGACTGGATTTAGTCTATGAATAGACTAACTCCGTTCCTTGTATTACATTCCGCTCCTACAAGGGAATTGCATAAGTCCTAATACTCCTAAATTCGGAAAATTTCTCCCAACTTTCCGCCAAGCACGCGACCTGCACCCAACAGACACGCTATCAAGATTAACATCCCCACCACACCCAGTGCGCTCGCCGTATATGGACCGTGATCAGGACGTTGGGAGAGTGACCAAATCGCCTTTGTAATCGGATAGTGCTGATCTTTCATTGCCAAGATTAAGCTATCACTTACCTCAAGCATAGAAAATGAGAACACAAGAATCGCACCGGCAAGGATATTCGCGATGACCAAAGGCAAGGTAATTTTATATAAAGTCCGAATTGGTGTCGCCCCCACATTTTGGGACGCTTCTTCGTACGATACACTTGTCTGCTGGAGTCCAGCGTAGATGGAACGCAACATATACGGTAATCGCCGCACCGCATAACTGATAATCAGCAGGAACGTCGGATTCTGTCTCGGATCTATAACAGAAACGAGCCCATCTGGGAAATATCGCAGGAGCAGCGTCGTATCCGCGAAACTGCCCATGTATCCGAACGCTATTGCGACACCCGGCAACGCTAAGGGCAACATAGCCACTGCATCCAACAAATTCTGGAAGGGGAGACGTTTGCGTGTCAACAGATACGACACTACAATGCCTACAACAAGCGCTAACAATGTGCTGAAAACACTGTATTTCAAGCTGTTGAGGATACTCGGTAGTGTATCGGAATGTGTAAAAGTCTCAATATAATGTGCGAAGGTCCATGACTGTGGTAGCACACTTAATCGCCACTGGCTGGCATCTGGCGTTAAGGAGACAAGAATAACACTAATGTGTGGTAACAACGCCGTCAACGTCAATCCACCGATAAAGAGATAGATGACGCTACGCATGCCCCAATTCGTATCGGTTTCACGCGAAGTAACGTGTCCCCTACCGAGCATCTCATAGTGCTTACTACCCGTCCATCTCTTGGAAACATAAAAGGCAAGTGCTGTCAGGACAACTATAAGCACAACAAGGGCGTACCCCATTGGGTTGGTGTTCGCCTCAGTCACTTGGTTGAAGATTCTCACCGAAACGACGTTACGGTATTCAAAAATCAGAGGTGTACCGAGATCGGTAAACGCCCAGATAAAAACGAGAATTGCACCGGCGAAATAACCGGGCATCATCAACGGCAATGTTATCTGACGAAAGACCTGAAAACGCGATGCACCCATATTTTCTGCGGCTTCCTCTAAACTCGGATCGACGTTCGCGAGGGCAGCGACGATATTAAGATACATGATCGGATACAAGTGCAATGTTGATAACATCACCACACCCCAGAACCCACCACCGAACCAGTCAATAGGTTCCGCCAGATCCATCAGGTTGAGTTTCTCAAGAAGCATATTGACGCTACCGTATAACCCGAAAAACTGTTTCATGCCGATCGCGCCGACAAAGGGTGGCATAATCATCGGGATCAGGATGACAGAACGTAGCATGTCGCGCCCTGGATACCGGTATCGGGTCAAAAAATACGCCAGCGGAAGGCTGATAATGCTCGTCACCAGCGTCACCATGACACCGATTTTGAAACTATTGATAACGAGTTCCCGGATATTCGGGTCGGTCACCATCAATTTGAAATATGTGAGATTGAATGTGTTTTCAATCCAGAAGGCTTCTTTGAAAACATAGAGGAGTGGATATATGAGAAAGACGGTAAAGAAGAGCACCGTCAGCCCGAAAATCAGTGTGATTGATGAGGTAAAATCGTATTGTTGTCTAATTTTGTCCAAAAAAGACGGACTTCTATGTGCGTTCTGTTCTGCCTCTGGGCGATCCAGCATCTTTTTCTCCAGCCTTATACGTGTGCGGAAGGTCATACCTGTTTTTGTGACTGTTACAGGAAAATCTGCAAACTACCAATTAATTATACCTTATACGCTGCTGAATTGCATTTAATTTTTCTCCTAACAACACATACACCTCGATCAAGGCATAGTTTGTTGGTAAAAAAGCGATCAGCGATTTAGCGAATTCCTGTTGACCTCTAAACACGATTTGTGGTATACTATCGCAATACCTACAACACAGAATCGTAGAATAATCTATGGCAACAGTACGACTCGAAAACATAACAAAAAGGTTTGGCAATCTCATCGCACTCGACGACATCAACCTCGATATCCGAGATGAGGAATTTTTTGTGCTGCTCGGTCAGACAGGTGCAGGAAAAACGACCACACTTCGGTGTATCGCTGGACTGGATAAACCCGAAGAAGGCATAATCTATCTGGATGAAGTTAGCGTTAACGATAAAACGCCTGCCGAACGCGATGTCGCTTTCGTCTTCCAATCGCATATCCTCTAT
>JAPOOP010000551.1 GCA_026713385.1 Candidatus Poribacteria bacterium
CTCCAAAAATTGCTAATTTTTCTTAAAAAGCGAATAACAGGTAGGACTTACGCATTTCCCATTAAAGTCCCCTGATAAGGGGCGAGGAATGCCATAAGGCATTAAATTACCCGATGCTTCATAAAAAACTCTTGACGAATCAGGTGTTTTGTGTAAAAATATAAAGAGAGTTGTGTCTGAAAACAGATACCTGTTTGATGCACTATAAACAAAATAGGTTCTTGGCAGACTATCCTTTATAGTGTTCTACGGCACCGAGAGTAAATCCATCTTGTACATTGAGCATCGTGCAAAGAGGAGTGTTCACATGCGGAGTGCCCCAGCCTCATCGAAAAGTCAAACGCCTTATGAACGACAAATTCCGATTTTTCCGTTACAGACGGTCTTGTTCCCCGGCGGATTTTTACCGCTACACATCTTTGAACCACGCTACCGAACGATGGTTAAATTCTGCTTGGAACATCAGTCTGAGTTCGGAGTTGTGCTTATCAAGGAAGGAAAAGAGGTTGGGGACGCTGCTACACCCTATGAAATTGGCACAGCCGCCCGTATCCTTCAAGTTGAAGATTTAGACGATGGCCGCATGAACATTATCACAGCTGGCGAGTACCGCTTTCAGATTCTGGAGGTTCAGGAGCACCTCTCCTATCTTACAGGTCGGGTTCGGATGTTAGATGACTTGGATACAGAAATTGAATCGGTGTCGGAATTGCTTACGACACAAACTGAAGAATTGTATAAAGTCTACGAGAAGTTATCCAGTCGATTAATTTTCGCTTGGAGTCCGCCTGAAGAACACCCCGATGACCCAAGGGAACTGGCATATCAAGTTGGCATACGGTTACGAATTTCCCTTGAAGAAAAACAAACTTTGTTGGAGACAATTCCGTTGGAACACCTCCTCACACGTGAAGTCGAGATTCTGACCGACCAGAATCGGCGGATAGCCTTTCAATTGGCAGCGCAAAATAATTGAGGGTGTCGCAAGCGTGTTAGGCGAACTTGGTAGGCATCTCTGTTGAGACGCTCGCTCCTACAGCACAAAATCCTATCTGTAACGTAATAATATAATGGCACTAAAGGCTCCCATCCACCAATTTACTGAAACCCGGTCGATCCAGATTACACGCCGGGATTTCTTCTACGTCAGCAATATCTTATCGGTTTCACGACTGCTCACGGTCCCTTTTATTTTCTTCTTCATTTACCGTGCCCAGTGGGTCGTCGCCATTGCTTGTGGTACAGTCGCTGTTATCACCGACCTGTTAGATGGGTTCTTTGCCCGACGTTTAAAGCAGCACACGGAACTCGGTTATATCTTAGACCCAGTTGCGGATAAGCTCGCGCTCTCCGCTGGAATCTTTGCCCTCGCTATATTCCACTCACGGTTTCCAGTGTGGGCATTTTTGGTGATTGTTATCCGGGATGTCTTAATTGTGCTTGGTAATGTTGTCTTAGCATATAAGGCGAAAATGATCACCCGTTCTAACTTTTGGGGAAAATGTACCAGTTTCTTTTTGTCAATTGTTATCCTACTTTACTTGCTCCGTCCGATAATGTCTCGTTTACCGAGGAATATTGAATTTTACGGGCTTTGTCTCGCACTGGTATTTGTTTTTATTTCTACCGTGAGTTACGCTCACCACATGTTCCA
Source organism: Candidatus Poribacteria bacterium (assembly GCA_026713385.1). Classification (GTDB taxonomy): domain Bacteria; phylum Poribacteria; class WGA-4E; order WGA-4E; family WGA-3G; genus WGA-3G. Next base: position 1,655 of record JAPOOP010000551.1, read on the forward strand.
CGTCTTAGAAACACAGAACCGCTAACAAATCCCGATTGAGATTGGAAAACCAAATAACTGCATCTCAAGACTCTGAAAGACAGTTTCAGATGCATGTTAAAAGGAATACCCTGATGGCTTACAAAGAACTCGCAACGAGAAAACCTTTTGTTGTTAACAAGAACTTAGGGAGTGCCGTTGAAGTTGAGCCCGAAGATCTAACAAAAACCAACGCTGATGATATACCCGTCATTGTTCCAACACAGAAGCAGAAATACGATTTTGACCGGAATGGTTGGCTCCTAATTCCGAGTGTTTTATCGGATACTGACATCGCAGAGATGCATGGATTCTGTCAACGTCTGCACGAGACACCGGAGAGCATCCCGGGACCGGAACGCTCTGCACTCGGCGGCCCACTTCAAAAACTCGCTGACCATCCGGTGGTCGTCGGGTTTCTGAATGAATTTTTGGCATACCCACCCGCCGCAAGTGAGGATTGCTATGGGTTTCGACTCGAGGAAACAGCAGCCTTCTTCGGGGACATCGCAGCACATACCGAAGTCCAGTCAGGACTTCACAAAGGAAATGGGTTATTTCGTTTACCGGGGGATTCTCATCTCTACCGGTGCGTGCCCGGACGGGGTTGGAGTGGACTGACACGTGCTGTATGGGAACTAACCGAGGTCACTGCTCAAACAAACAACATTCGATTTATTACGGGGAGCCACAAAGCCGCATACCCGATACCAGAAGCCTCGCAGAATCCAGATTCGCCGTTGTGGGAGACTTATGAATGTCCGCCCGGTTCCGTCATTCTTCTTACAGAGTCTATGACGCAGACGCAGGTTCAAGTCGGTGTTGCCGAGCGGGTTTCTATCTTGAACTTGTACAATACGGTAGCAAGTCGCTGGTCGAATTGGTTGCCACATCCGCAACTTCTCGAAACGATGCCACCTAAACGGCAGACGCTTTTTCGGGAAGCTTATGCAGGGGGCAACGTCGTTAATGGAGATTTTAACCAGCGGACATCCGCCTACCCCGCCGAAGTTTAAATGCCTAAAGCCGTAAGACTTTTACTGATCTGACCGAACCGCAAGGAAAAAATAAAAAATGGAAAAACAGACGGACAAGAATCAGCAACCTTGGCTCGGGGCATTATTGCCACCGGATACATGCGAATTCCCCACCCGAAACGCCGACGGTTTAGTTATTCCTGAGTTGACCCCGGAACAGCGTTATGCGTTCGACACGCACGGTTGGTTTCTGGTACCTGAGGTATTTACCGGATCAGAACTCAAAGAGATGCGCGATTTCGGCTACCGCCTACACCACGATCCGGAATCTATTCCAGAGAATGAACGGAGCCCCGTCGGCGGTCCGCTGCAGAAACTCATCGACCACCCGCTTGTAGTTTCATTGCTCAACGAATTCACGGCGCATCCAGCTGTAACAAGTCCAGAGTGCTATGGTTTTGCAGTTGAAAGTGCGAGTCTTTTTTATCGGACACTCGGCATGGGACGGTTTGGTCCGCACAATGGCAACGGTTTGCTTCGTTTTCCGGGTGATGTCCACTACTACAACGCCTTCCCCGGCAAAGGTTATAGTCCACACACCCGTATTGTGTGGGAATTAAACGAGGTAAAAAAAGGACAGGGGGGTACACTTTTAGTGACCGGTAGCCACAAATCGGTTTACACGGCACCGCCTGATATCCAAGACCCTGATTCCGATATTTGGGCGACATACGGCTGTCCGGGAGGTTCACTGCTCTTTTTTACAGAAGCACTCACCCACAGTGCCACGGAGTGGACAAATACTGAAAACGACAGGATTGCCGTTTTTAATCTCTATAGTCCTGTCGATAGCGGTTTCGCCAAGGTTTACCAGCCGCATCCAAGACTCCTTGCTGAAATGCCGCCGCTTCGGCGAACGCTGTTCCGTAATCGTTACGTGGTAGACAACGTTAACAGCACACCATAGCAACTCGAAGGAAAAACCAATGGCTGATAACAACTTCAATGAACTCCTTATCCATAATTTGAAACAGATCGCTATTCGTTTGGATCGCTTGGATGCGAAAGTCGACGAGAAAGCGGATAAGGCTGATGTCAAAGCTCTGGAAGCGAAGCTTGACGAGAAAGCGGATAAGGCTGATATCAAGGCTCTGGAAGCGAAGCTTGACGAGAAAGCGGATAAGGCTGATATCAAGGCTCTGGAAGCGAAGCTTGACGAGAAAGCGGATAAGGCTGATGTCAAAGCTCTGGAAGCGAAGCTTGACGAGAAAGCGGATAAGGCTGATGTCAAAGTTGTTGAACAACGCCTTGACGGTGTCGAAACTCGTCTTGGCAGTGTCGAGACTCGTCTTGGCAGTGTCGAGACTCGTCTTGGCAGTGTCGAGACTCGTCTTGACAGAATTGAAAGTGGGATTGGAACGCTCAAGTGGGTGATTGGCGTTGGGTTAACCGCTATGGGGGTTCTCATTGCATTCCTAAAAATGTTTTGATAGGTGGACTTTCTGATATAAATCTCTGAAGTGAGGTGCTTATGTCTACAGAACAACCTAATGTCCTCTGGATTTATGGCGAAGATCTCTCGCCAGACCTCAGTTGTTACGGCACACCTGCCGTTGCAACACCAAATGTTGATCGGCTTGCCTCGGAAGGCACGCGTTATACCAATGCTTTCGTCACATGTCCGGTCTGTTCGCCAAGCCGCTCCGCACTGATCACCGGTACCTATCAGACACACTTTGATGCGCACAACCATCGCAGCAATCGTGATAAACCGTTACGGGCGGATATGAAACTTATCACCGATTGTTTTCGGGAAGCAGGCTATTTTACTTGCAATAGCCCGGGACCCCCCTATGATCGTCCCGGAAAGACCGATTTCAACTTTCAGCGGGAACAACCCTTTGACGGCATCGACTGGAGCGAACGCGCTGAAGGACAACCCTTTTACGCGCAGATCAACATCCCTGATACGCATCGCGTCTTCAAGCCGGATCCAGAACGTCCTATTGCTCCTGAGGATGTCGAATTGCCACCTTACTATCCCGATCATCCGCTCGTCCGAAAGGATTGGGCACTCTACCTTGAAAGTATTCAAATTTTAGATAAAAAGGTCGGACAAATCCTCAAACGGCTGGATGATGAAGGACTCTCGGACAACACGATCATCTTCTTCATGAGTGATCACGGACGGGCACATATCCGTTGCAAACAGTTTCTTTATGACGGTGGCATCCATATTCCGCTCATCGTTCGATGGCACCGACACGTTGAACCTAATACCGTTGATGACAAACTCATCAGCGGTGTTGATTTCACGCCGACAACACTATCTCTCGCTGGTATTGACATTCCTGACTATATGCAAGGGCAAGTTTTCCTCGGAGCAAATGCTACATCACGCCAGGCAATCTTCGCCGCGAGGGATCGGTGTGACGGAACTGACGACAGAATCCGATGCATACGGACACACCGCTATAAACTCATTCGCAATTATCACCCTGAGCGTCCCTATATGCAATTCAACGGGTACAAAAAACAGCAGTATCCGCTCTGGAGCTTGATGCCACTATTGTCCGAAAGTGGTGAGTTATCCGCCGCGCAACAGCATTTCATGAAACAGACGCGTCCGTCTGAAGAGTTGTATGATCTGGAAGCAGATCCGTATGAAATTAATAACCTTGCCGCTGATCCAGACTATGACACCGTGCAAAACGCTCTCGCCGCCCAGCTCGACACTTGGATAGCGGAGACAGGCGACATGGGAGATATACCTGAATCCTCAGAGGTCACCACTTATTGGGACGAGAATATGGCGGAAAGATTCGGGCAGGACATGGAAAAACGAGGACTCTCACACGATATAAGCGATGCGGATTACGTCGCATGGTGGGAAAACTACCTGCTAACGTAGGGCTTACCCACAACCCGGATATTAAGGGATGATCGAAGGAAGTGCCTTCCATCCCGACACGCTGCTTCCAAACCAATAAAAACACGGAAGAGCGGAGGAGAAGCTTTTCCACCCTGTCTATCTTCCACCCGCATCAGTAGATCGTAACTACTGACCGCCGACTGCTGATGGCTGATGGCTAATAATACGGAGGTTCTCAATGAACGATATGCTCTATGGACACGGCGACGGGTTTCTCACACAGGATGGACGACGGCTCTTTCCAATCGGGTTTTATGAACATCCTGCTGACGATGATGCACTCAGAGATATGGCAGACGCAGGCGTTAATCTCATTCGATGTGGCAACACGGATTCACTTGATCGCGCACAGGCATACGGAATGATGGGGTGGGTACCGCTGGGGCTTCGATCCGGTGCGACACCCGAATTCCAAGAGAATATTCGCACCCTCGCAGAGCATCCCGCCCTTGCTGTGTGGGAAGGTCCAGATGAGGTGGTGTGGAGCTTCACCGCATATAGCGGGCTTTGGAAACAAGATCAGTTAGCGGTGTTCCCAAATAAAGGCGAATGGTGGATGCAGACACCGCTCGCTATACAGTATTCTGAGGAACGTGCCGCAGAGATTATGCCCAAGATGCGGGAGGCTGTTGAATTCATCCGCAGTGTTGATTCACACAATCGACAGGTTTGGATCAATGAAGCGCGCGACAGCGATCTGAAGTTCGTCCGACAATACATTGACTTCGTGGATATCACCGGATGTGACGATTATCCGATTCGAGCGGAGGGTCGCCCTGCTATCCGTCTCGCCGATTCCACTGACCGTTGGAGACAAGTCGGCAACGGCAGACCTGTTTGGATGGTGCTTCAGGGGTTTTCGTGGAACGACTTGGACGATGGAGACACTGACATCACCGCGTTTCCCACCTTTGCTGAGTCACGCCTGATGGCGTATGCCTGTATCACACACGGGGCGAGAGGCATTATGTATTGGGGCTCCAGTTATCTCAAATCCAACGGAAAAGAGGCGTTTCGGCAATCGCTTTACGCCTTGACGAGCGAACTCGCCACGCTTCAACCCTTTCTCACAGCACCAGTTGAGCAGTATGTTACAGTGCAAGCGATTGATGACGGACGCACCGATATATCCATTCCCGCTTCGTTGCGCGGCGTGAGCATCACGGCTCGAAGAACAGGACGGGACTGGCTCATTGTCCTCGTCAATGAAGATGAACATGCCCACATGGGAGTAGAGGTGACCGGGTTGGATGCCCTAAATGGCACTGAGTTTGTAGAACTCTACGGTGACGAGAAGACCGCTGTGTCTGACGGGTCGTTCGTGACACGAATGCGTCCTTTTGAGGTTAAGCTCTTTGCAACACATCGGAAGTGGGAGACAACACAACGGGAGGGCAGAGAATTTGCAGAATAGTATGAAAGAACGTTTTGGGTTTGATGCGCCAAAAAATAAACCGATCGAAGAATCCATCCAATGGGCGGCGGAAAATGGGTTTGGATATATCGACTTTCAAGCCGATGTTCCTCCAAATGACATAGCCTCGTTTGACCGAGCGCGTGTTCGCAAAGTCCGAGATCTCTGTGAAACACACGAAGTCGCTATCGGCATTCACCCTTCATCAGCGATCAATAATGCCGAGTACGTGCCGATTATGTCTGAGGCGGTAGATGGTTATCTCTATGCTAACTTAGAACTGGCACAGCGGCTTGGATGTGGCTGGCTCATCGGGCATGGTGGTTATCATTTCGGAGATGTCGCGCAACGCCGTAATGCTGCCATTGAGCGCATCCAGCGATTGCTCGCACGGGCGGAACAGGCGGAGATAGTCATCTTCTTTGAGAACCACAACCGAGAACCCGAGTACGCCGAAATCCATTACATCCCCCATAATGTTGAAGAGACACACTGGTTTTTCGATACGCTTCGTTCTCCATATCTCAAGTGGGCGTTTAATGTCGCGCATGGACATCTGGTTCCAGAGGGTTGGGAAGGGTTCTTAGAGGCTTTCGGTATAGAGAACATCGGTCAGGTCCGCCTCAATGACAATACCGGTGAGTATGAAATTCATCTGATCCCCGGCGAAGGGACGATTGATTTTGCAGATCTATTTGGGCAGTTGAATAAGCGCAGTTATGATGGCTGGTTTAGCCTTGGGTTCGGAGATGACGCAGATAAAGTACGCGTCCGAGATGAATTCGCTGCATACTTGTAGCACAAACTGTATGAAATTTCAATAAATATTTCAGTAATTGTTAATAGTAGTAGGCACGCTCCGTCGTGCCGTAACCCTATTCCCCACCTCGGTAGGTGCGGTTTCCTAACCGCACCGATTTCAGGAATTGCAGCCCAAAATCGGAATCTATTGTGCTCTTGCGGTTCTATATGAACAGCGGTTTTTTTATCTTGGAAATCCTTGAATCCTGTAAATCCTGATTCAGACAATTTATCGATAAAACGAATAAACGGACACACCCCAGATAAGCCGAATCAGTACCCAAGTACCCCCCACTATAAATTGCCCGAGGATGAGTCCCAGGAAAAGCGGTAGCACCCGATGATAAAGGCGAATCCCACCAAACCGCAAGATGAGGTTCTTGATTGCCCAACTAATCAGCACGGAGAACCAAAGCCAGCCGAAGGTCCACATACTACTCGCCACCGCGTAGCCGGTTGGATGAAACGGAAACATCGGAAAACGAGTGCGCATCCACCACAATAATCCCGTGAACAGGAATCCGACCCCCATAAACGTCACCGCTGGGATGTCCGTTTCTGTTGGATAGTACAGCCAGGAGCGCAGCATATTATAACCGCCGCTTCCCAACCCAGGGTTCGCACCTATCTTGTAGGAAACCACCAAGTATGCCCAAAACGAGGCGAGAATCCCAAAAAAAACACCGCACATCAGTGCCACGACCATTCGTCCTGCACGCATATTCGCCACTTCCACGAGTTTAAAACTTTCCAATGTGTGAGGCATCGGATGCGCACGGTACCCACGATTAAACGCGAAATAGAGCGACATCATCGTTAAACTCGGCGGCGGAATCATGCGCGAACCGAGCGAATCTATGATAAATTGTCGCGGGTTTGCTACGAACATCTCATGTGTCGGCGGTCCAACCTCAGCACGGACACGTGTAATCCCCAGCGCGAGAAGATAGTAGACAGCGAAATACAATGCTATCATCCAGATTGCCATCCCTCCACGGTGTGAAAAGATAAAAAGAAAGAGAACACCACCGATTAACCCTGCCAGTGGCCATCGATAGTCCGTTGAATCTTGCATCTCAGGTGGCAGGTTCTTGTCTTTTTGACCCCTCAGGTTCCTGAACATCGCGTAAAAATGCTTGCGTCCACCATAGAGTCCAAAACAGGCGATAGCCAAATACGCGCCTACGCCTTGCGGTCCGTCGTAGGGGAAACCAGGCAAAATTTGAAGGCCCATCGCCCGCCCCAAAATGCGTTCCCCTTTCCAAAACAGATAGAAAAACCAGAGCGAAAACGACATTTCCAACGGCATTAAAAAAGCAAGCCCTACGCCAAATGAGAGGATATAAATAGGAGTCCAGCCCATTGCATCCCACGGTTTTTCGGTGAAATAGATGCCGAGGTCTGCCTGACGAACCGGTATCTCTGGAAATGCTGGAAAGAAGGCATGGATACCATTGATTAGGTCGATACCTCCCGCAATCGCGAAGCCTGCCCACAACATTCCGTTTTTAAAGAGTCGTCCATCTGAGTACGTCATTTCTATCGGCAGGCGGACGATCGGGTAACTGAGCCGTTCCCGTTCAATCCACTGCTTCCGGAGGAGCAGGTCGATGCAAATCATCACCCAAATTAACACGGATAAAAAAATAGTCCACCATAAAATCGGTTTCCACCACGCTACCAGATACCTTTGTGTGTAAAAGGTTGTATCGCCATCGTAGAAATCTTGCAAGACGGACAAATCACTGAGTGTCATCCAACTCGGTAGATGCCGCCAGAAGAGTTGTTGCCACTCATTTTCGGGGGTCGCAAACCAAAAACCGTTCGGAATCACAGGAACGATGGTCTGCATCATATCATGTCCCGCAATCGCAGATGAGATAGAGAGGATAACGTAGACGGTGAGCAGTTCCCCCTGCCGGAGCGCGAAACGAGGCAACAACAATTTGAGTAAGAAATTGAGGCACGTCAACACCACCAATGTTACCACGACGTTGTAAATCAGCGACATCGTTGTCGGTAAGGTGCTCCAGTAACGGAGATGGTTCGCCATGATAAAATAGGTATTTGGCGGTATGAGTATGACACCGATCAAAATCGCGCGGAAGGTAACACCCGGATGTGCTGACTGCGGTGTTTCTTGGAGGGTTGGTGAATATTTTCGTGTATGCGCCATATCTCACGTATATTGGGATTTCAAGGATCTCAATTAAAATCGAAGAGAAGAGAGGTACTGTCGGAGGATTTACGACGGGACACACCTGCCGAAACTGATTACATATTATCACATTTTCAGCGGCAAATCAATCTTTTTCTCGGTAACGGATACATCCAGATCAGAAGCGCATCTGTTTAATCAGGATAGGAAAAAACAACAAATATAGTGTGCAAAATAGTCCGATGTTCCATACCCACAAGTACGTTGAATCCCCATTGAGAATTGACAAAAGGGCGCATAGTGGACTCATTGCTGCGAACATCGGAATGGCGTTAAATGGCTGGACTGGCACCAGTGGAAGGAATGTGATGAGTAGGATAAGCCCGTAACTTATACTCTTTGCCCGAATCGGAGGATTCCATAACGCGAAACTGATGCCGATAAGTGCATAAAAGATGCAACTTACCAATAATACTGCCCCACATCTCACCAATTGCGCCACTGTCAAACCACCCGTGTAGTTTGATAGTGCCAACAGTGGAATTGTTAGCCAAATACCCCACAGACTCCATACCACAATTGCACTGAGTTTACCTATCAAGATTTTCCAATTTGTCAATGGCGTTAACGCGAGAAGTGCTCCATTCTGTCCATATCCTTGTGACCGCGCTTGATAAGGCCTTTGAATCCCTTCCGTATGCCACGCCTCAACAGCATGCCTTGGCACCCAAAATTGCACAATAAAAAGAGCGATGATAAAAAGCGTATACGTCTGTTTCCCGACCTCAATAGGTTTTCCCGTTCGGCTGTCAGCGTAGAATTCAACTGTGGCTACGAACAGGAGCAGGGCGAGTGCACATAAAATCAGAAACTGGATACGCCGATATTTGATAGAGCTGCTATAGCAATGAAGTTCTTTAAGAATGATGGCTAACATAATATTTATTGTATATTTTCCCATAAATGCCCAAGGTTTTCGTTGACACATTTCTATAGAACTGCTATCTTC
>JAPOOP010000286.1 GCA_026713385.1 Candidatus Poribacteria bacterium
AATGGCCCATGCGACTGTTTACTAAAAACACAGGTCTCTGCTAAATCGCAAGATGATGTATAGGGACTGACGCCTGCCCGGTGCCAAAAAGTTAAGGTGAGGAGTGAAAGGCAACTGGAAGCTCCGAACTGAAGCTCTGGTAAACGGCGGCCGTAACTATAACGGTCCTAAGGTAGCGAAATTCCTTGTCGGGTAAGTTCCGACCTGCACGAATGGCGTAACGACATGGGCGCTGTCTCGGCGAGAGACTCGGTGAAATTGTAATACCGGTGAAGATGCCGGTTACCCATACCAAGACGGAAAGACCCCGTGAACCTTTACTATAGTTTGATATTGGGTTTTAATGTTGCATGTGTAGGATAGGTGGGAGACTTTGAAACTGGGGCGCCAGCTTCAGTGGAGTCGCCCTTGAAATACCACTCTTGTTGCATTGGAATTCTAACTCCGGCACGTGAATCCGTGCCGAGGACAGTGTCAGATGGGTAGTTTGACTGGGACGGTCGCCTCCTAAAATGTAACGGAGGCACCCTAAGGTTCCCTCAGTGCGATTGGAAACCGCGCGTAGAGTGTAAAGGCAGAAGGGAGCTTAACTGCGAGACGGACGCGTCGAGCAGATGCGAAAGCAGGGCTTAGTGATCTTACGGTGCTGTGTGGAAAGGCCGTAACTCATTGGATAAAAGGTACTCCGGGGATAACAGGCTAGTCGCCCCCGATAGCTCACATAAACGGGGCGGTTCGGCACCTCGATGTCGGCTCGTCACATCCTGGGGCAGAAGCATGTCCCAAGGGTTCGGCTGTCCGCCGATTAAAGTGGCACGCGAGCTGGGTTTAGAACGTCGTAAGACAGTTCGGTCCCTATCTGGTATGGGCGTAGGATATTTGAGAGATGCTGCCCCTAGTATGAGAAGACCGGGGTGGATGCACCTCTAGTGCACCAGTTGTCACGCCAGTGGCACCGCTGGGTAGCTATGTGCAGAATGGAGAAACGCTGAATGCATATAAGCGTGAAACCTGCCTCAAGATAAGATATCCCACAACGTTAAGTTGGTAAGGCTCCTTCGAGATAAGAAGGTTGATAGGCCAGATGTGTACGCCGTGCGAGCGGTTCAGCTAACTGGTACTAATAAGCCGAGGGCTTGATAATTATTTTCTTCTACCGACCCCTCAATACATATACAATTGTCAAATATTCTTGTAAAGGCTCAGAAATATCCGAATACTGAGCCATACAAACAATTTTCCGGTGGCTATAGCGAAGGGGAACCACCCGTACCCATCCCGAACACGGTAGTTAAGTCCTTCAGCGCTGATGATACTTCGGGGGCGACCCCGCGGGAAAGTAGGTCGTTGCCGGGAATCTCTTCTAAAGGCAGGTGCATCACCTGCCTTTTTATCCCTGCACAGAATGTATCCACAATTCAGTTGAACCCGATAGAATAATAGGAGAACCCCTTATGAAAATACAACATTTCGCCATCGCAATGTTTATCTTCATAGCAATCTTTACATTGGCAGTTACAGAAATGAAAGAAAGTGCTGAGGCTGCGACTACACACATAGTTGTTATCCGTTATTACAGAGTAATCAAGGACGTTAACGGAAAGATTTGCAGTAGGACGTATCTTGGAAAAAGGGAGTCCCGTTACGATCACGAGCACTCTGGCGGCACAGTATACCATCGTGGGACTTCTACGAATACTCGTGTTTTTCGTGAGTGCCCGTAAAAATGCTCCTTTAAATGTTCTTTAATTTGTTGTACCTGCATTTCCAGAATCCAAAGGTTAAATGGAGGAGCCGGGTTCATGTTAACTTATAGAACCTTACTGATTACAGCGATTTTGCTCGTCTGTTTTGGGGCAGTGTTTTGGGGCTACTTAGAATATGACCGGCATAGATTCCAGAAGAGTCTCCGTCTTTTTAAGTCGGAACCCCAAACATCCGAAAATGAAAGATCGCAAGCACCAACAGCACAAGAGGCGGCCGAAATGCCCGAACTTGAGAAAGAACCGGAGCGTTTTACCGAGCAGGACGATACTTCTTTGAGTGAGGTGGAGCCGCCAGATACGGAAAAACAGGGCGAAGTGAGCGAGAGTCTACTTATGGAAGATGCGCAAGTGCCCGATTGGGCTACAGAGACACCACCCGTGGAAGTTTCAGAACAACATCTATGGCAGGATCCAAATACGCGTCCTATCAATGCTAACGAACTCTCACCGGCAGAGTACGAAGTATACTACCGTGACCAGCTTAGGAAAGAATATGGAGACCTCCCTGAGATAGATGTTTATGTGAAGCTCCATCGACGCATCGTTACCGAAAGGGAACCCCGCACCTTGGATGAGCAAATACAGTTCGATGAATTATCAGCCTTTTTCTATCCGAGTGCTGAGAATGAATTAGTGGTTCAGGAACTTAAGGATCTTCGTGCTCGAGTCGGCGGGGACGTAATTTTTTTGCCTGCAGAAGATATATCCATAGAAGAATAGGAACGTAGTTTGTATTTCCGGTGGCTATAGCGAAGGGGACCCACCCGTACCCATCCCGAACACGGTGGTTAAGCCCTTCAGCGCTGATGATACTTCGGGGGAAACCCCGCGGGAAAGTAGGTCGTTGCCGGGAAACTCTTCTAAAGGCAGGTGCATCACCTGCCTTTTTTGTTAAATGCTTCCATTCCGTCAATTCGGCATTTTCTTGATGCCTCCCTCAATTTGTGATATAATCCCCTAACAGAAAAAATTAACTGATATAAACTATCCTTTACCGAAAGGAGCATCTCCGTGAATCATACCTATAGAATTCTCACCGCAGCTCTTGTGGTGTTCGTGGTTTTTGTTATGGGTAGCTGTTCAAGGACAAACAAATCGTCTATTGACGAGGGTGAGGAAGAATCCAACACCGAACTCGCGCTAAATGATACCTACGATATGGTCAGAAGTGGTGCACGACTCATATTGGCTTACAACCCGCAAAGTAATTCCTTTAAAGGCACTGTAGAGAATACCACAGCGGAAACTTTGAAGCGAGTTCGGGTTGAAGTCCATCTATCAAACGGAAAAGAGCTCGGTCCGACCTCTCCGACAGATCTCGCACCCGGTAAAAAAATAGAAGTCCAACTCATCGCAACGAGCACAGATTTTAACGGATGGACTGCCCATCCTGAAGTCGGAGAGGGTGAACACGGTCATGGGGAAGAACATGGTGAACATGACTCAGAGCATGGCGGTGAACATGACCGGGAGGGTAAGAATGAACACAACTAAAGGGGTTTCAACTTATTTCTGCCTACTTGTTTTGATAGGATTTTTCGGGTTCACGACGCTCGCTTATGCAGAAAAACTCCCCGAAAATATCCTCAACAACGGCGATTTCGATTTCAATCTTGAGGCGTGGCACCACTGGACACACGCCGATGCCGCCGCCCTCTTTCAACCCGAAGGCAAAAAAGCAGAACCCGTCATCGGAAAGAAAGTTGCTTATGTCAAAATCAGTAAGGCAGGTAATGCCGTGTGGCATGTCCAGTTCTATCAGCAACCTTTCACGCTGGAGAAAGGCACCACCTATACCTACAGCTTGTGGGCAAAGAGTGAGAAACCGAGAACTGTCGTAATGCGTATCCTTCATCAAGGCGATCCGTGGAATGAGTATGCCAGACAGACAATCAATCTTTCTGAAACGTGGAAGGAATTCTTCATCACATTCAAAATGACCGGCGACGACGTTAGTTCGCGCGCGGGTGTAATTATGGGAGCAGAGAAAGTCGATGTCTGGCTCGATCATATCCGTCTCTATGAAGGCGAGTTCGTTGCTGACATCGATGGTGCCGAACCACAGGCTGTTGATCCTTCAGATAAATTAACAATGACATGGGCAGCCCTCAGAGCCTTGTCTTTTTGATCGTGATCTTAATTCTATATTTTTCATGATTTGAGGGAGTAAGATTAAATTGAAAGTATTGTCATCTTCGGTGAAAGACCAACTGTCTTTACCGCTTGGTCTTATACAGCACTATACTTGCTCGCACATGCTATAGAAAAAGCACAGTCAACTAACCCAGAACTCATTCGAGAACAACTGGCAAAAATCTCAGACTTTGATACGGTTCTAGGAAAATTCTCATTCAATACCAATGGAGATGCCGTCTACCAACCAAAGGTACGGGTCGTCAAAAATGGTATGTTCCAGCTCTTTGAATAACGTCAGAAGGGTGACTCAGGTGGTCGTACTAACCGCTTAGGCCCACTGGCTTTGAGTTAGGATTGTATATTTCAATCCACTGTGGCAACCCACCACCGAACTTCCTCCAATCGCGAAGCATATATTCGGTAACTATAAGTGGTTTTTCTCTGATGACCGCCTTTGCTGGCACGTATTCAATAGGTGTGGCGTTCACTGTACCACCTGTACTACCTATAGTATCATTACTATTTTGTTTTCCCACTTCATCAGCAGATATAGCGTTATTAGAGGGCGGAGAAGTTCGTGGTCCTGGTTGATTATAGCGCACAATTAGGTTGTAAAAAGACTATAATAGTATAAAATAAATTGAAGAATATATTGACTTATTATAACTTATTGAGTAAACTATTTTTTAAGCAAAACGTTTCTATACCACAGGAGGGATAAAATTATGAGACGTAATCTGTTTTTTTCACGAGAGACTTACCACGCACTACTTACGGGGTTCCCATATTCAACCCTATCTGCTTGCGTCGCATCGCTCGTTTTTGTGCTGCTAGCGATCAATTGCGGTCCCCCACCTCAAGGACAGTATCATGTCCCTGAAACCGCGCTCAAGGCTGCTGAGAAGAACGTAACACCGCAATCAACGGAAAACCAAGTCAGCTTACCTGGGAGTGCGACTGTCCGGTTGGCGGAGCAACCTTACCTGAGAAATACCTTCAAAAACGCTTTCAGTGAACCGATACCTGCCGGTAAAATGGGGCTTGATGATTTTTTCGCAAGGACACGAGGAAAAGTGCAGCACGCGGCTCTTGTCTCTGGGGCATCGTTTGATGTGCTGAAGGCGTTTATTGCCAATGGGTGGGCTCCAATTGTAATGATCCAGTTTCAGGGACGCACCCCAGAAATCTTGCCGGTCTCTGACTATAACAACCAACTCAGCGAGGTCTCTCTGCAAAATCCCACCAGCCTCAACAAGCGTCGGTTGACATACACGGAGTTTGAAACAGCCTGGAGCAAGAACTCGCCGAACAAATTTGTCTTAATCACGCCACAGCGACTCAGCGAAGGCGACCTTGAGACAGTCTTAAGCAAATATTTACCTGCGGAAGCGTTCCAGCAGGTTACCATCAGAAGCCGTTAGCATAATCCCGTCGAATCTCGTGCTTTCGCGTGCGGGATGTAGACGGGAAACTCTCATATCTATTCCGTGAAATTGACGCAGCAGATGGTTTCTAAAGATAATATAAACAAATCTTGGAAATCGTTGGTAAACAGATAAAAGCAATCACATGAAAACCGCAGGGCTACACCTTAGCATACAAATGATAGTGCCTCATACAAGGCATATTTTCAAAAAGGAGCACATTCATGAAACCGATCCAGAGCATTCTTGCCTTAATCGCTATTGTATTCGTAAGTCTTATCAGCGGCTGTTCAGGAGGTGGGGATGAGGAATCGACAGTCCAACTTGCCCTGAGCGATACTTATGATAATGTTCGAGCCGGGGCACATCTAATCATGTCCTATGATGCAGCCACCAATTCTTTTACAGGCACTGTTAAGAATACAACAACCGGAACATTGACGCGAGTCCGGGTCGAAATTCATTTATCAAACGGTGTAGAACTCGGACCGACACCGCCAGTTGACCTCGCACCCGGTGAAACACGACCCATTGTACTCCAAGCAACTGGCACAGGCTTTGACAAGTGGACGGCACACCCCGAAGTCGGTGGCAGCACGGCTTAAAAAGATAGGGCTTATACAAAATCGAATCGAAACGTACACCAGTTGGCAGGATTTGAAACCTCGTCAACAAACACAGCAAATTTACCTAATTCTTCATGAATTAACGTTTACCCATATATTAAAAGGAGCATACCCATGAAACGCAGTTTTGGAATCCTCATAGCAATCGTTTCCGTATTGATAGCCAGTATTATCGGATGTTCAGGGAGCGGTGAAACGTCCGGTGATGCAGAAGAAAATCTCGTCACGACAAATCCAATCGCAGTTGACGCAGGTGACGAAGAATCGGCAGTGCAACTCGCCCTGACTGATACTTATGATAGTATCCGAGCCGGTGCACATCTCATTCTCGCTTACGATGCAGCCACTAATTCCTTTAAAGGCACTGTTAAAAATACGACCGGGGCAATTTTGCCTCAAGTTCGCGTCGAAGTTCATTTATCAAACGGCGTGGAACTCGGCCCGACGACACCGCAAGACCTCAATCCCGGTGAACAAGTCCCTGTTGAGTTGATAGCAGAGGGCCCACCCTTTGACAAGTGGACGGCGCATCCCGAAGTCGGCGGTAGTTCTGATGGCGGCGGTGAAGGTGGCGGCGAACACGGCGGCGGTGAAGGCGGTGGCGAACACGGCGGCGGTGGCGGACATAATTAATCGCAGTGTAGTTGGAACGCCTCTTCAAAGAAGCAATATACATCAATTACGGCTTCTTTGTAGAGGCAAATCATAATAGATTATACTTCATTTTTCATTGACTGATACAACGCATGCTTTTAGAAAGGAGCATACTCATGAAACGCAATTTTGGAACCCTCACCCTACTCCTGACTGTCATATTGATGGCAGCAACTATCGGTTGTGAACGGACAAACCAGCAAATGATACCCGTAGGACCAGTACCATCAGATGAAATGATGCCCATGGGTCCAGCGGATGACGAAGAATCGACAGTTCAACTCGCCTTGACTGATATTTATGATAATATCCGAAACGGGGCACATCTGATTATGGCTTACGATCCAGCCAGTAACGCTTTTAAAGGCACTGTTACAAATACTACGGCTGCGATTTTACCCCTGGTTCGTGTCGAAATTCACTTATCAAAAGGCGGAGTTACAACAGCGGAACTCGGTCCGACAACACCCACGGACCTTGCCCCCGGCGAAACACAAGACATTGTGCTGATGGCAGAGGGCCCACCCTTTGACATGTGGACGGCGCATCCTGAAGTCGGCCCAATGAGTGGTGGCGGTGAAGGCGGTGCTGAAGGCCCCGAAGGTGGTGCTGAAGGTGCTGGGGCTGCTGAAGGCGGTGGTGAACACGGCCAAGGTGCCGGCGGCGAAGGACCTGAAGGCGGCGGTAATTAAGCCAAGCACTTCGATGAAAAAGGGAGCAATACACCAATTGCTCCCTTTTTCATAAACACACGCATCTACGACTCCCTAATCTCTTATTTTGAAAAAATAACGTTTATAACTCATGTCTTCCACAAGGAGCTACAGCCATGAACCTTATTTACAGTATCCTTGCTGTGAGTGCTATCCTGTTAATGGTGAGTCTAACGGGATGTTCAAAAAAGGAAGAACTCTCTGTTCGCGATGAAGGTGAAGAAGCTAACGTTGAGTTCACATTGAGCGATCAATACGACAAAGTTCGCAACGGAGCCCGACTCATTCTAAATTACGACGCACACAGTAATTCTTTTAAAAGCGATCTCCTGATCGTGACGTATCCCTTCTTCGCTTGACACATCTAACTGAAAGGCTCTGGACCAAAGAAGGTTTCCCTTGCATATACACCCAAAACGATATATAATATACGTCAGTGTCAAATTAGAGTGGTAAGCACTTTGCTTCTATCGAAAGAACACATTGCGCACCATGGGTTTACAATACCCAGGAGGTAAACCAATGAAATTAGGTCTATTCCTTACACTCGCTTGCGCAGCAGTTATTGGTTTCGCAGCGGTTAACACAGAAATGACACATGCACAATCCCTTGAAGACGGATTAGGGGGGCATTGGACTTTTGATAAAGGCGATACCGATGCCAAGTTAGCCAAAGATGCCCTCGGTGAAAACGATGGAGAGATTAAGGGTGCCCCGACAATTGTAGAAGGCATTGTCGGAGACGCACTTAGTTTTAATGGTGAAGAGGATTATGTCGTCATGGGACCCGCCACCACAGGACAGGATCTTACCTACGCGATGTGGATTAAACCTGTAGCCCTGCCCGACGGTCCTAAAGTTATCATCTGGGACGATGATCCGCAGGGGGGTGGTGATTCGTGGCTGGAACTCTTGGCAGATGGCACGATACAAACCCAAAGAGGGGGCGACGGATTCGGTGTCTTCAAAACCGAGACCGCTATTGAAGCGGACGAATGGACGCACATCACGTTTGTTGCTGCTGGGGCAGACGATAAAAAATTCCTTTACATCAACGGTGAACTCGATGCCGAGGCGGACGGAAAGATAAACAGTCGTGAGACACGCAGCCATGTTGTTGTCGCAGTCGGACACGACCGCAACGCTTTTATCAAACCCTTCTATTTCGAGGGTGAGATTGATGATGTCGCTGTCTACCATCGTGCGTTAGATAAAAAAGAGGTTATGGAAAATTATCAAATCGCTTTTGATGTTGAACCCGCAGGAAAACTTGCGCTCACGTGGGGTGCCATCAAAACGTATTAAGTTTCTTGTATAAGCGGTCGAGTAGATTACGTGTTGTATTCGGCCGCTTTCCGAAATGGTAGGGTCTAACAAGATGTCAAAATTATACACTGAAATCCCTCAAAAACTACAGCAATTTATCAAGGACCAAAAAGTCTTCTTTGTCGCAACGGCGACAACCGACAGCAGAATCAATCTGTCCCCGAAAGGTATGGATTCGTTGCGTGTTCTGGGTCCAAACCGTATCGCTTGGTTAAACGTAACCGGCAGCGGGAATGAAACCGCCGCACACGTTCAGGAAAACCCGCGAATGACGCTCATGTTTACCGCCTTTCAGGACAACCCCATGATTCTCCGACTCTACGGCACTGCCAAGGCTATACACAAAGATGATGCTGAATGGCAGTTGCTCTTTCCGTTGTTCACCCCGTTGCCGGGAGCAAGGCAAATCTTTGATCTCAACGTTGACCTCGTGCAAACCTCCTGTGGGATGGCTGTCCCGCTTTATGAGTATGTCGGTGAAAGGGATCAGCTAAACGCGTGGGCAGCGAAAAAGGGCGAAGAAGGCGTAGAAACATATTGGAAAGAAACCAATCATACCAGCCTTGATGGAAAACCAACCCGTTTCGCTTAGTTAAAAGAATGAAATTATCACTTATCGTCATCATACTCTTTATAACGTGCCTACCCGTTGTCCATGCGCTTCCACCGGATTCCGAACTCCAAAGCGCGATTCAAACCGCTCAACAGTTCGCTAATCTCAAACCGAGATACACCTCAAGCGAAATAACGGAATGTGTAACCGATAGTTTTGTCACACTTGCCAAGAACTGGCAAAACTTGCCTTCTATACATCGCCAGAAACTAAAAGGTCTTTTCCTTCGACCCGGACTCCCCGGTAGTTTCTTCGGTGAGGTGGAGCTACCAGTAAAGTTCAACACACCGCACTTTAGATTCCATTACACGCGCGTCGGACCGCATGCACCACCCCTTGAGGATTTCCACCCGCGCAATGGCGTTCCTGATTATATTGATCTCTGTGCTGATGCAATGGAACGAGCATATCACGTCCAAATCGACCTGATGGGATTCAAAATTCCTTACATCGACTTTTGGGCAGCGCAGAATGGCGGCAATCATAAGTATGATGTCTACCTCTTTACCTTTCCCGCACTCGGTATCACGACAGCGGACTGGTTTGAAGGACGTGTATTATCTACTGCACTGACCGTCGCACCCTATTTCATGATTAACTCCCGTATCTACGATTACGTCGGAAAAGCCGAGGGAATCCGCTATCTTGAGACAACCTGCACGCATGAATTCCTGCACGGTGTCCAATTCGGATATAACGCCTATATGCCAACATGGTTCATGGAAGCATCCGCAACTTGGATAGAAGTCATGACTTATGACGGTGGAATTATTGACGATGGCGATACGCTCCCGGATCCCGATGAACCCAACGAAACCAATTCCTATAACTATTATATCCATCAACTCCGCCGCTGGTTTCTCATCCCCGATATTTCCCTTGAGAGTCGCATCGGCGACCACGAGTACGGCTCCGTTATCTGGACATTGTATATGGCAGAGCGGTTCGGGTACGACATTGTCCGCCAATTTTACAGAAACACCACCGATGGCAGTTATCGCGAGATGGGCAATTTTTACGACGTTTTTACGGATAACGGCACGACCCTCGCTGAGGCGTTCAAGACCTTTACGGTGTGGAACTATTTCACGCATACCCGTGCCAATACGGCGGCTGGAATGCCCGGATATAGAAACGCACATCGTTTCCCACCGATCGCTATTCATCCCAACGATGTGCACACAAGTTATCCTGTTCGTGCCGATTTCGATTCGGAATCAATGCCTGAGCATTTCTCCGCACGGTATATAGTCTTCCGTCCGGCGGATATTCTGCCAGAATTCGCAGTCAAAATTGATGGTGCGGATCTCGCTCCGATAAGTCTCCAACACCTCGCGCCTGATGACCGACAGAACATTCAGGATGAACTGCAGCGGCACGCAGGCACCGGTTTGCGTGGATGGGCTGCTAAGTTCATCGTCAGGAAACGGGATGGGACCACTGAGGTTAGGGAAGCATTCACCTATCACCGTTCCCAAGAAGCACAGATGACATTCAAAGATTTCGGCGGAGACATTCAGGAGATTGCGCTTATCCTGATTAATATGCATCCCGATGTTGAACGCGTCGTAATTCCAGGTGGGAGTTTCGGTGGTTCTGTCAGCTATATAGCGGGTGTTCCACCAGCAGGAGTGCTTTCAAACGCACAGGTCGTTCAAGGCTCTAACGGACTTCGTGTGACTTGGGATGTTGAAAATCCGACAGGAATTCGCGAGGTCGCAATCGTGCGAAAACGCTATACGTTACAGAATGAAACAGATGTCCCGTTGCCTTTTCAGAATTCCGATGAAGTACTCGCAGCTGCCGATCGCGATGGAAACGGTATTTCTGAAGACGATGTAGCCATCGTTGGACGCGTTGATGTCACACAAACTCAGTTTGAAGACGCCACTGTCTTTGAGGGAATTGATGTCAACAGCGAGTTCTTTGATCCGAACAACCTCCATTATTACTACGCTGTTGTGCCTGTTGACGCAATGGGACTCATGGGTACACCGAGTATCGTTCCAGACAGCATCACACCAAGTGTTGATATCGTGAGCGAGGCACCTGCTTTCTTTATTCAGACGCAACCGCACGGTACAGGCGAATGGAATGTTGAAGTACAAAGCACGTATCCACTACAGGCTTCACCTCACTTGACGGTGGAGGGTCCGCATAGAAATGAATACACTGTCTTTTTGACACAAGAAACCGAGACGAAATGGTATGGGACACTCCGCACGAACGGATTTCCACCAGCAGGTATCTATCTCTATAAGATTCAGGGACAAACCGCTACTGGCATAACAGGCACTCGAATCTGGCAGGGACGAACCTTCAATTATGTCGCCAATAGTGCGAACCGAAATGTCATCGTCGCACCTAACCCGCTTTATGTGGGGCAAGGCAAACACCTTACCTTCTATCCAAAGGGATTAACCGTTGAAATCTACGATGCGTTGGGAAACTTAATTAAAGTGCTGGAGGGTGCCTCCGAGTGGGATTGCACGAACGCACGCGGCGAAATGGTCTGTACCGGATTATACTTCTTCCGGGCAACCGATGGAAACGGATTCCAAAGTACCGGCAAATTCTGTGTGGTAAAATGATGAAAAGTTGTCAGCAGTCAGTTGTCAGCAGTCAGCAAGAGAACCTTATGGCATTCAAGCGAAACATGCATGCCACACACCGAAAGCCGAAAGCCTTTTTGCTGATGGCTATTCTTCTGTTTCTCGTGAGTTGTGGAGATGAGGGACTCATTGACCCGCACGGCGAAACAACGCTTCCACCGCCTGAGACGAGAGGATTCCAAGCCATTGACCTTCCAACGGCTCCCGGTTCCGCATGGACTTATGTCAACGTGGACACCAACCAGGAGTTCACGATGCGAGTCGAAGGCACACGCGATATCAGTGGCACAACGCATCGGCAACTCACCATCAGTGAACTGACCACCGGAGACCCCGACCAATTCAGTGTTGAGGCTATTGACCACTTGGTAGCAAATGCATACTATTTGCGGATAGAAACCGAATTTTTTGACGGGTTCTCGTTCCCAATTTTTGCGACCTACTTTTTTAAGACCTCTCAAGCGTTGGTAGAATCCGCGTTTGACATGTACCTTCCGAGCGTTGATAATCCGGGCTTCCTCCGTATATCTCACCAAAAACATTTTCCCCCGCGTCGTCTATGGGATTTTCCATTGGAAGTCGGGAAAGAGTGGGTGGTTTTTGAGAAGACCGCTGGAATACCGGTCACGGTTACACGCTATGTAGTAAGCAATAATGAACAGGTTACCGTCCCCGCTGGTAATTACAGTACTTATGTTGTTCACGAAGAGGTCGTTTACGGGGATAGTCCAGAACCGTCGGTTTTCTTAATTAGTCCGCCCGCAATTTATTGGATCGCGCCATCCGTTGGGGTTGTCCAGTATCGTTACAGCCGTTACCGTGCCATAGATGAACCGTCGTCCCAAACCTTTGCTTTGAAGAGTGTGTATCTGCCGCCACCAAATACGGATTAGGTTCTACAGAATGAATAGCCGACGGTTTCCGATAGTCATTCCCACTGACAACCGACAACCGACAACCGATAGCCACCTATCACATCGGAACATCCCGATTACCATCATCGGCGGTGGGATACATGGTGTGTCTATCGCAATTCGGTTGCTTCGTGATATGCCAGTAGCGGCGAAATGCCTCGCGATTGTTGATCGGCATCCACAACCGCTCACCCAATGGCGGTCTAAAACGGAACGCCAAGGCATGACGTTTCTCCGCTCACCCGCTGTTCATCACATTACTCCGGATGCACTGGGTATCGTAGAGTATGCCGAGCGTCACAACCGAACGAATGAGTTGGCACCCCCCTATTCGCAACCCTCCACGCAACTCTTTTGGGATTTCTGCGAAAGCGCGCTTACGGAATCGGGATTACAAATCCCTCCTACAAGGAACAGCGTCTATTATCAGTTTGATGTCGCGAAATTGCGATGGGACAAAGGGGCAGGTAGATTTCCGTTCCGCCTAATCTCAACAAATAGTGAAGGGTTTCGGAGCAGTTGTGTCATTCTCGCCATTGGGGCTGATGACTGTGCTTACGTCCCACCTGAGTTTGTCCAGTGGCAACACCAATACCCCGATCAGATTTTACACGCTTCCCAATTTACGGTGGATTGTGAGGATACGGGAAACCGAATTGTTATCGTTGGTGGTGGATTGACGGCAGGGACGCTTGCAAAAAGCATCAGCGAACGCGGACATAATGTAATATTGATTGCTCGGAAGGACTTGAAGACGGAGCAGTTCGATTTTCCGCCAGTATGGCTGGGTCCCAAAGCACTCGCCGAATTTGCAAGTGAGACCGATTTTCAGCGGCGTTATGAGACAATTCAACAGAACAGAGGCGAAGGAAGTATCACTCCCGATATTATGGATGCTTTACTGAATACCCCGACCATTGACATTTATTCTGAAACCCGTATTCATAACATCGCTGCCGAGGAAGAAGATCTATCTATCCGAAGGCTGAGGGTTGAAACCACGCGGGGTGTGATTACGGATGTGTCTCGTGTTATCCTCGCGACGGGGTATAGGTTCAATCTTCGTCGTTACGGATTTTTAACGGAATTGCTCACACAACACCAAATTCCGCTTGTCTGCGGACTCCCACGACTTGATGCCGATTTACAACTCCATCCCATTGAGAATCTATTCGGATCTGGCAGCATCGCGCAACTTCAAATAGGTCCGGCTTCAGGCAACATCGCTGGCGCGAACCTTGCGTATGAACGCTTGCGTGAAAAACTGCTTTCACACCTGTAGGAGGGATCTCCGAATCCCGACTCTTCCTGACCGATGACGGCTATTCCTACCGTGTCAATGCATAAGCAACGACATTTATTCCTTGTTTAAATGCCCAAGTCCGCTGCTCCTCACCGCCGGGTTCGCACGGTCTACCTTCCCAGGCACAATTCAGGTCGCTCGGACAAAAATAAACAATCACACGGTCGTCGTCCATAATTGCCTCGTCATAGTCGGTGATGTCAGGGATGCGCTTATCACCGCCGAGATACTCATCATGATCATAGAGGGTGCGATAAATCGGATGGCTCATCTCCAGTCGTTCAAAATTCTTTTCCGGATAGACTTGGCGCATCATCTCGTAGATGTGCGGACGCAAACCACCGCGATAATTGTTGAGCCGTGCATCGCAGTCTTCAACGTGGAGGAAGCCGCCCCGTTCAAAATAGTCTCTCAGCTTTTTGACCTGTTGCGTAGAGAGCCGAATCCCGGTATGTCCCGTCATATAGAGGAATGGATAGGCGAACAAGCCTTCATCGTCAATGTCAACATATTGTGGATGCTCACGCACCTCGACGTCAATCGTCGTATTTTCGGCAAGGACCTTAGAAAATTGCAAATCCGATTGCCAGTGGTAATGGTTAACAATATTCGTGTACCAATCGCCACCGGGGTACTTAAGTCGAACGAACGTGAACTTCTCGCCGGTCGGATTCATC
Organism: Candidatus Poribacteria bacterium; assembly: GCA_026713385.1. Lineage (GTDB taxonomy): Bacteria > Poribacteria > WGA-4E > WGA-4E > WGA-3G > WGA-3G. The sequence goes on from JAPOOP010000286.1 coordinate 14,765, forward strand.
TCAGGATAATGGTGTTCGATCTTCCCATATCGTCCGTAGTGATAATCCCCTGCTGTGTCGTAAGGAAGATATTCTCGGAACCGCCACTGGGCATCTACTGGCAAAATGAACGTATCTGCAGCGAGTGCAGCGGCAGCAAGTCCAACGGAACCTTTGAAAAAGGAGCGTCTTGATAGGACCCTTGAATTCAGTTCCACTCTAGATATAGGTTTCTTTTCGATAAATTCAAGGGAATTACTGTTGTTTAACATGGCTTTTCCTCCTATTCCGACCTATTTTTTCGCGGTTAGG
>JAPOOP010000560.1 GCA_026713385.1 Candidatus Poribacteria bacterium
AAAACCGCAAGCCTTTTCATGGGACCTAAATCGCTCTGTGGAGATGCTTGGGTTTTCGCCCACTCCTGAATAATCTCAAGAGCAATAAGACTCGCGACATCACCGCTTTCATGCCCACTCATACCATCAGCGATGGCAAATAACTGGAGTTGCGTATCAAAATAGTATCGGTCTTCGTTTCTCTCACGAAGTTTACCTGTATCTGTTTTTGCTGCAAACTGCATTTTTCTATCGCCCGGGTGGTCTGTGGTCAAGAATACAAAAAGGCTAATGTATACTTATTCAAGATGGTGCCAGATTCATTCAGAAAAACCACATATCTTCCTTTAAAATACCAACTGCATAGAAAAACGATGAAAGTAAAATCTCGGTTTCAAAATTCGCAGCTAAGCCTAAAAAAAAAAGAGTATATCGGGTTAATCATTTCAATAATATAATTAAATTAATATGAATGTCCTGATGATTCATTATACCAAAGTTAAACTAATACGTCAAATTATTCAGTATCTCCACGCCAAAGTGTGGAGATTGTAGAATATCCGCTTGCCGAGTGGGATCCTGCGACATTATACACAATTAGAAAAACTTCTAATTTTTCAAGTAGAAATAGAACCCAAACCTCTGCCATTTTTCGTTCGCACTTGAGTATTTGCTATCAATAAGGTAAACATGCACATAGAAAGATTATCCGCGAGTCCAAAGCACCATTTTTTCGGATACTACGGAATTAATCCGTGGGATAGCACGACAAAGTATCATCTCGCGTTAGAAACCGATTTTCATACGCACCGTCCTCTGCCCGAAGATACAGCAACAATTGGACTGATTCATCGCGAAACGCATGAATTTATTCCGCACGCGAAGACCGCCGCTTTTAACCTCCAACAGGGAAGTATGCTGCACTGGATAAACAGCAGCAAAAACGGCGAATACGACACTGACCCTGCGGAATTCACGTTTAACGATTGGGAAGACGGCAACCTTGTATCACGTGCTTTCAATCCGAGGACCCGCACCACTCGAACAATTCAGGGCGCGATTGCGGCTGTGTCCCCGACTGCACCACTCGCGATTGGACTCAACTACGGACGGATGGCACACTGTCGTGCTGTCGTCGGCTACGCTACACACACTAAATCCAGTGAGGTGATAGCACAACCGGAGGACGACGGCTTATATCAACTCAACCTCCAAGATGGGAGTTCTAAACTTGTTCTCTCTATCGCGGATGTCATCCGAGCAAGCGGAGACGAACGGATGGTAGGCAAACGGACTTGGTTCAATCACGTTCTATTTAATACAGATGGAACACGACTTCTATTCTTCTGTCGAGTCCGTCGGGAAACAGGTCACTGCACCTCACTCTGGACAGTAAACCCTGACGGCTCCGATTTGGAAATGCAAATTCCATTCGACTACCGAGTGTCTCATTTCGACTGGCGGACCCCTACGCGGATTCTTGTCTCTTCAGACATATCCGGTGAAATGGGGTTTGTTGAATTCACAGATGGGGTACGCGATTTCACGCCGATCGGACGTGGTGTCTTGCCGAGCGATGGACACGCCTCATTTTCACCAGACCGCGAGTGGCTGCTTTGCGATACATATCCTCGCGCTCCAGAACGTTTGGCACAACTTATGGTTTACAATATCACTGATAATCGAAAAATCACTTTGGGCAAATTCCATCACGAAGAGCAGTTTGTTGGAGATATCCGATGCGATCTACATCCACGCTGGGCACCTGATGGAAAAACGATTACTTTCGACTC